>CAYMJZ010000120.1:0-1506 GCA_964391445.1 Candidatus Woesearchaeota archaeon | reverse complement strand
AAGATTCATATATGCAAGCTTAGGTTTAGGCATTCTTTCAACTTCAGATACTCTGTGTATTAGCTTAGCATAAGGGGTAATGTAAAGATTTCCAGGATATTTTTTAGTCAATCTTGTAGTAAATTCAAAATCTTCTCCAAGACCATATCTAAAAAAGTTTTCATCAAACTTCTCTTTCTTGAGAATCTCTCTCTTAAAAGCCATGTTAAATCCAGGAACCCATCCAGATTTCATTATTTTATTAAGAGTTGTAGGATATCCTGCACCATAAACAGAATTAACTCTCGCATAGTTTTTCATTCTGCTTTCAATAAGAAAGAATTTTCTTGCATAATTTGAAAACTTACCTTCTATCTTAGAAGGGAAGTAGTGCCCTCCAACACCTAAAGCATCTTCATATGAGTTGAATACATCAGTTAATTTTTGAAAATAATCTTTCTTCAAAGTAATGTCATCATCAAGAAACAAAACTATCTTTGAATCTTTAGATAAAACTCTTATTCCATAATTACGAGCAAGAGTAAGAGAAGGTTTTTTTGAGTGAAAATATTTTATTTTATTTGATTTAAAATTTTTAATAACATTTAGACTTTTAACATCAGTGCTCTGGTCAATTATTATTATTTCTTTTAGATTTTGAAATTCTTTCTTAAATGAATCAAGGGTTATTTTAAGATCTTCTGCCCGATTATATGTTGCTATGATTACCGAGATATCTTTTAAAAAATACATAAAATTAAGTGAATTGTTTAGTTAAAAACTTTTTTATTTGTTTTTCACAAATGCATCTATCTCTTGCTTCCCAGTAAAGAAACCTTTCCAAAAACCTTGTACATAGTTCCAATGCAGTAACGGGGTGAGGAGTAAGTATAATGGGAATAGACTAATTCCTTTTTTGTAAGGAAAAGCTAAAATGAATCCAAGTATTCCTAAAATAGGGACAGATTTTATTATTCCAGCATACCATTTAGGTAATTCAGTTCCATTTTTTCTAAAAAGAGCCCCAAAACCGTTGGCATATTGTTTTATCTTCTTTACCCTATTTTTAAAATTCATAGGATGATAATGATAAATTGCAGCATTTGGATATGTTATTTTTCCTTCTTTTTTTAATTTGATCAATAAATCATAATCTTCTCCAGCTGTTTTAAACTCCTTTTCATTAAAGAAACCTAATTTCTTAAAAACATCTTTCTTATATCCACATGCTTTCTCATCTAGTCCCGGAGTTATTGTACCTTTTTCATTAAGCATGATAGATTTGGTAAAAATACTCATAGAATCCCATAATTCATCAGGATAAATTACTTTTGAAGTTGTAGCCACGATTTCTTTTTCGTCTAATGGTTCTGTAAGATTTTTTAGCCAAACATCTGACGATGGAATACAGTCCTGTTGAATAACCACAAGTTTATCATACTTGGATTTATTTAGACCCACATTCATAGATGAAGCAAAGTTTAAACTAGAATCTACTTTGAGCACATTAGTTTTTATTTTTCTATT
>CAYMJZ010000119.1:0-1533 GCA_964391445.1 Candidatus Woesearchaeota archaeon | reverse complement strand
AGGTTGTAAAAGCAGTTCAGGATATTCTATTCCAAATAATAAAATTAAAATAATTAAAGTAACAATACAAACTGCAAGCATAGGAACAGAATAGTATAAAGGTACTCTTGGTAAAATTTCTCTTTTTTGCATCATAAAAACACCACAACTCTCACTTTTTACAAACAGGAATCAAATTTATAAATGTTCTCGGCGCAGTTCGGCGCTTCGCGCCTCACATTTAAGGAGGCAATTTTTTATTTATATAATAAAGCAAAAAAATCAATATTGATCTAAAAATCTATAAATTAGAAAATTTTTCCAAACTAAAAAATAACTCCCTATTAATCCAAAAAAGAAGAATAAAATTCCTAACAGTGACGGATCTCTCACACTTCCGATAAAACTTCCGGTAACAGAAGGCATTGAAAACAAAACAGATAAAATAAACAAACCCAATATCTGTTCTCCTTTTATTTTTCTAATCAAACCTCTAACAAAAAGAGGCTTTTTTTCTGTAGCCCTGTATAAAGCAGCCATCCTATGTGCCTTTTTACTGGCGAGAGTAGCTCCAACATACATTGTATGCATATCTTCCCTCAAAGAATCATCTTCAGATTTCTCAAAAGCCTCTTTATAACATTTAGAGGCATTCTTGTGGTCGAGAGCGGCAGCCCGATAATCTCCTAAAGCAAAATTATGCCTTGCACTTTTCTCATATTCATCTCCAGTTAATCTGAAAACTTGATAATCCTTTCCAGAAACATAAGTTGGAGTAAACTTCCTCTTTCTTTCTAAACTTTTCATCAAATGAACTGATCAAAACAACTTTATAACTTTAATCAAATCTCTAGTACAACACCCTTAGGACCAACATTAATCACTCTAGTATTACCGATCTTATCTTCTGTTCCAAAAGTTTCATGTATATGGCCGTGTAAAAGTAAATCAGGTTTAAATTTTTCAATAGCCCTTACAATTGAATTACTCCCTTTAAATCCAACTTGTTCAGATATTCCTCCGGAAGGATGCATATGAGTGAGCATTATTTTCTTTTCAATTCCTTTCAATCCAGAATGAGCCTTCTGAAGAGTTTTCCACAATTCATTTTCACTTATACCTGACCTTGGACCTAAAGCTGTAGAAGCACTTCCAGCTCCAAAAAATCCAACTCCTTGATAAACCGCACTATAGCCATGAATATTAGTAACATTGTAAAGTTGAGCAAGAAAATCAGTAGTTGCAAAAGAGTCCCAATTACCTGGAAGAATCAGAACCTTTTGATTTCTTTCCTTAAATGGTCTGATAAGATCTTTTCCATCATTAAACCCTGTTAAATCTCCACATAAAACCACTAGATCTACTTTCTCCTTTTCAGCCCTTAAGGCAAGTTTCTTTGTAACTTTTGAATCCCCATGTAAATCTGAAGCTGCCAGAATTTTTATTTTTTGTTTTACCATAAAACAAAATAGATTTATAGAATATAAACTTGCTTGTATTAAAATTTTTTAGAATTTTATAACGATGCCACTCAAGTAAAAGAAGAAATGCTTT
>CAYMJZ010000118.1:0-1596 GCA_964391445.1 Candidatus Woesearchaeota archaeon | reverse complement strand
TAGGATCGTCAGCAGATTCAGGAACATAACAATAATCCTCAAAAAATGGACATATTTCATTCGCGTTGCCTTCCTGATATTGATTAAAACAAGCTACAACAAGACCATTACATGTAGAATCTGAAGAGCAAGGATTCACGTATGAAGTACACTGACTTGTTAAAGTAAAAGGGATTACATATATCGACCTCCAAGAATCAAATGCAACAGCATCTGAAACAATTTGACCAATAACTTCTTTAAGATAAAATTCGCAACCGTTTTGCCCACTTCCAGTTTCTTTTCCATTATAAATATCTTCAATGCAATTAGCCACAAAGGATACAGGAGAGTCAGAACCACACGAGATATCATCTTTATTATCAAAGCAACGACTCATATCACTTACATAGGGTTCAGCAACCTCATAACCAGTATAATAGTCTGCAAAAAAAGAATCATATTGTGCCTCAGTTATTGTGGCCCCAGTTATCCTTGCTTGGTACCAATCACCATAAGCAACAGCAAAAACAGTAAGAAACACAGCTATCGTCATAAAAGAAACTGTATGCACATTAAAAATCCCATCACTCTCTCTTCTACGCATGCAAAACTATGGAAAAAATACTTATTAAATCTATTCCTGCTAGATTTAAATAAAGATTTAGCCTGAAAGAAATATGAAAGAGATAGTGGTTTTAAGTCTGGGGGGCAGTTTAATAGTTCCAGAAAAAATAGACTCTTCATGGATAGACAAATTCAAATCTGAAATAATAAAACTTTCAAAACAAAACAAATTCGTTATAGTTTGCGGAGGAGGTTTTGTAGCCAGAGAATATATAACCTTATTGAAAGAAGAACACAAAAGTAAAAAACAACAATCCTTAGCAGGAATAGCAGTTACTAGAATGAATGCTAGAATAATGATGCAAATATTTTCAGATAGGGCGAACAAATATTTGCCCTTGGAAATGAAAGAAGTAAAAGAACTTCTAGAAAAAAAAGACATAGTTTTCTGTGGAGCGCTTAGATATGCGCCAAATCAAACATCAGATAGCACTGCTGCAAAGATAGCTAGCTTTCTAAAATCAAAATTCATTAATATAACGAATGTATCTGGACTTTATACAGATAATCCAATGAAAAATAAGAAAGCAAAAAATATCCCTAAAATATCTTGGAGAGAATTTGAAAAAAGAGCTTTAAGCATCAAGTATAAACCAGGACAACATTTTGTACTTGACCAAAAAGCCTCAAAAATCATAAGAAAAAATAGAATAACCACTTATATAATCGGAAAAGACATTAAAAGCTTAAAAAATATTTTAAAAAATAAAAAATTCAAAGGGACAATAATTGAAGGATGATAAACAACAATAATCTAGAACAAGTAAAAAGACTTTTAAAAAATGAGCAAAGCCCAAAAATAGTTCTAGCACAGAATGATGAATTTAATAGAAAAGTCTTAGAATATGGGAAGCTAGATATACTATTATCTATAGAAAAAGGAAATAGAAAAAATAAACTGAGACAAGAAGATAGTGGCCTAAATCATATACTTGCCAAAATAGCTTGTAAAAACAAAATATCTATAGGTATAGATTTGGATGAAATATC
>CAYMJZ010000117.1:0-1622 GCA_964391445.1 Candidatus Woesearchaeota archaeon | reverse complement strand
AAAAAAGAAGAAACACATGAATTTGAAAAAGAAATAATCGAAATTATTAATTTAGAATTAAAAATATCAAGAGGCGAAATATGAAAAAAGTATTTATAAAAATTAAGGGGATGGTTTGCGCATCTGACACTGTAGAGATAGAAAAAAGTCTATTGAGAGTTAAAGGAGTAAATAGTGCAACTGTAAATTATTTAGTTCATGAAGGATTTGTATATGTCGAGGAGGATGTAAATAAAGAAGATTTAGAGTCTGCTGTTAAAAAAGTAGGATATAGAGTCACAAATATTAGATTTGAGGAGAAAAATGAAAAATCATAAAAACTGTCCAATATGCAAACAAGAAATAATTAGCGATGCTTCCAAGTTGCAGTCATGCGCTCTTTGCGGGATGGTAATAGATAACCAAAATATGATTTTAGTAAGTAAGCAAGGAGAAGAGGATTATTTTTGCTTACATGGTTGTTATGAAAAATATTCTTTAATTAATAAAAATGAAGGAAGCATAAAATGAGTCATAATCATACAAACCATATGTGGATGATGGCTCTTGCATGCGGAGGAGCACTCTTATTGATCTTAGTACTACCACTTTTTGGAATATCTAAGAATTGGTCTAGTGGGGTTGCTATTGCAGTTATGGTTGGTTTACATCTATGGATGATGAGGGGACATTCTGATCATAGCAATCATAAAAAACATAAAGGGGAAAGGTCATGACATCTATTAACTCTGTCAAAGTAGGCTTAGCTAGTGGATTAACCGTGGCAATTTTTTCATTGGTTTGTGCTTTATTCATAATATTAGCACCATCATTTACTTTCAATCTTGCTAATAACATTTTTCACGGTATAGATATAACTCAAATTGAGAAAGATGTTTCTTGGGGAAATATTTTAATCGGTTTTGTTGAAATTTTTGTAATCGGCTTTATTGCTGGCTGGCTCTTTGCCTTAATTTACAATAAATTAAATGACTAAAACTACAATGAATCACAACCATTCAAAAATGCCTAATATGGATATGACTGCAGGGGCTCACTCAGCAAAGAAGCTTTCTATAACTTGTGGATGCAATTTTGAAGCAAAACAGTATGAATATAAGAAGAATTTAGAGGAGCGCTCTACTAATCATGAAATGCACAAACGGGAAGTTTCTAAAGGGCTATCTCAAAGTAGTCATCATGATCACGAAGCAGCAATGTCTAATCCACAGATAGCAAAGCAAATGGAAAAAGATATGAAAAAGAGATTTTTTATATCCTTGATTTTATCAGTTCCCATTTTCCTACTATCTCCAGTCGGAATAAGTTTATTAAAAATACCTTTCCCTGAGTTCTTACCCGTAAATTGGATTTTATTGGCTCTTACGACTCCAGTTGTGTTTTTGGCAGGTTCCATCTTCATTACTGGAACATATTATTCTCTCAAAGCGAAGAAGCTTAACATGAGTGTTCTAATTTCTACTGGTGTTTTAGCCGCCTATATTTTTAGTGTTTTACTAACTTTTATTGGAACACAAGAAACATTCTATGAAGCTTCTGCTTTATTAGTTACTTTCGTTTTATTTGGGCACTGGATGGAAATGAAATCTCGGAGAGGGACTTCAGAGGCATTACGAGCTTTA
>CAYMJZ010000116.1:0-1636 GCA_964391445.1 Candidatus Woesearchaeota archaeon | reverse complement strand
ACAAGATTTTAGGAAAGATGATTGTTCCTGTAAAAGAAGATGGGTCTAAGAATCAAGGAGAACCTATTCGTCCAGAAAATTTTAACAATAGTAGAGATTGGGAAAACTGGGACGATCTTATAGAGGATGATTTTAATGTTAATGATAGCTCAATACCTTTTTAATATAGGTTTTTTGTTATATATTCATGATAGTTGGTATTGAGACAACCGCTCATACATTTGGAGTAGGAGTTGTGCATAATGGAAAAGTTCTTGCAAATATTAAAGATATGTATAGGCCTTCTGAAGGGGGAATAATCCCTAATAAGAGTGCTGAACACCATAAACTTGTTGCACAGCAGATTTGGGATGAGGCCCTATCAAAAGCAGGATGTTCTCATAAGGATATAGAAGCTATTGCTGTTTCAAACGCTCCTGGACTTGCTCCTTGTTTACACGCAGGTCTTAATTTTGCTAAGAATAAAGCTACTAAACTTAATGTTCCTCTTGTTCCTGTAAATCATTGTATTGCTCATCTTGAGATTGGACAAAGTGTAGGGGCTTCTGATCCAGTCTTACTTTATGCTTCTGGAGCTAACACTCAAGTTATTGCATATTCTTCTGGTAAGTATAGAGTTTTCGGAGAGACTCTTGATTTGGGGGTGGGAAATTTTATTGATACTTTTGGAAGACATGTCGGAATTCCTTTTCCTGCTGGACCGGTTTTAGAAGGAAAAGCAAAAAATGGGGAATATCTCGAACTTCCATATTCTATCAAGGGAATGGATGTTTCTTTTTCAGGAATGCAGACCAAAATGAAACAGCTCTATGATAGAGGAACTAGTGTGGAAGATTTGGCTTTCTCAATGCAAGAAACTGCATTTGCAATGTTAGTTGAAGCTGCTGAAAGAGCTTTAGCTCATACTGGTAAAAGGGAATTGGTTTTAGGTGGAGGTGTTGCTTGCAACGCAAGATTACAAGAAATGTGTAGGATTATGTGCGAATCACGAGGTGCTAAAATGTTTTGTCCTGCTCGAGAATTTCTTGTAGATAATGGTGCAATGATTGCTTATACTGGAGAGATATTGTTTAAATCTGGAATAAAAAAGAAACCTGAAGAAGTTGAAATTAATGCTAGAGAGAGAACAGATCAAGTCATAGTTAAATGGAAGTAATATGAATATGGCTAGATTAAAAGAGGTGTTTGGGATAGATGCTCGTGCTCTTAGTATATTTAGAATATTTATTGGTTTAATATTGTTTTTTGATTTGTTTGTTAGAGTTTTTGCGTTTACGGCGCATTATACTGATTTTGGTAGTTTACCTTTAGACTTTTATTATAAAACTTATTTGGCTGAAAGTTGGTGGTCTATACATACTCTTAGCTCTTCAATATATTATCAAATAAGTTTGTTTTCAATTTCTTTTGTTTTTGCATTTTTTTTAATTTTCGGATATCAAACTAAAATTGCTTCTGTTGTGTCTTGGTTTTTGTTAATATCTTTGCACGGGAGAAATCCTACAATATTACAAGGAGGAGATGTAATGCTCCGTGTTTTACTCTTCTGGGCCATGTTTTTGCCATTAAATTTAAGATATTCTTTAGATTCTAAATTTAATAAGTTTAGAAAAACTAAATTAGTTTATTCATTTGG
>CAYMJZ010000115.1:0-1691 GCA_964391445.1 Candidatus Woesearchaeota archaeon | reverse complement strand
GCACTGACGAAAAATATGCTTATGGCCCTGACGACATAGATTTTTGTTTTCGTGCAAAAAAAGCAGGTTTTAAGATAGTTTATTGTGGTTTATCTAAATCTATACACATAGGTAGTTTTTACTACAAGTCCGCATCGAAGGACGAGGTTTATAAAAATCAGAGTTTCGGACAAATGGTTTTCTATTTTAGGTGGGGTTCAAAATATGGCAAGGTAAAAATTATTTTACTGCAGTTATTAAGAGCTTTTCTAACTCCTAAAGACCCATTTAAAAAAGATAAAAATAAAGGTTTGTACTTTCATTCAGCATTTCCAAGACGTTTATTTTATTGGACTAATTCTCTTTTTGATGCAATAAAATACTATAGCAAAGAAGATTTTACACACTCTAAAATATAATATTTTTTACCAGCTTTTCCAACCAGCTTTTCCAGAATTCCATAATTTGTTTAATTCATCGAAATGCTGGGGAGTATCCATACAATGCCATACACCATCATGAGGATATACTGCTATTTTTCCATGATTAGTCAATTCTATTATAGAGTCTTCTAATGGTAAATTTTCTGCCAGTTTTGAATGATTTAAAAACTCTTTAGATAAGACCATAAATCCTCCATTGATCCTGTCATCAAGGAGAGGGTATTGTACAAATTGGGTGGCTATTCCCTCATCATTAGTTTTAACTTGTCCATATTTTGAAGGAGCTTTAATCCCAGTAATTGTAACAATTGCCTTCTTAGAATTGTGGAACTTCACAACTTCATCTATATTAACATTTGAAACCCCATCACCGTAAGTCAAAAGGAAGTAAGGATCTTTTTCAATATATTTTTTTATTAAGTATAATCTTTTACCAGTATTAGTTTCTAAACCAGTATTCACTAAGGTAACATTCCAATCCTCTTTTTCTCCAATTCCATACTTTATTGACCCGGTATTCAAATTTAAAGTTAGATCGTGAGTGTTATTTATATAATTCAAGAAAAAATTACGTATTGATTCGCCTTTATATCCCAAGCATAAAATAAAGTTTTTATATCCCTGCATAGAATAACCCTTCATTATGTGCCATAATATAGGCATTTCTCCAATATTAACTAACGGTTTAGGGACAAGTTCGCTAACCTCTCTCAGTCTAGTACCTTTCCCACCACAAAGAATTACCACCTTTACATCGGATTTATTCATAAGAAACAAACAAAATAACTATTTAATAATCTTGCGTTTTCAAGCAAAATTTGCTTGATTTTTTATATTTAAATTTAATTCATGAACTATAAGGTATTTAGTAGTAACAATTTATAGAAATGATTATAAACCTCTAAAAGGAAATTGCCTTTATGAGTATTGAAGGATTAAGGGTTTCGTACGCGCAAGCTGTACATGGAATTGAAGAAGAACAAGCTGTTCTAGACGTTTTAAGAAAAAATCAAACAATAATGGGTCCGCGTATCAAGAAATTCGAGGAAGAAATCGCCACTCTATTTGGAAAAAAACATGGGGTAATGGTCAACTCAGGTTCAAGCGCTAATCTTCTTGCTTTCGAACTACTTGATCTTCCAAAAGGTAGCGAAGTAATTACTCCTGCTTTGACTTTTTCTACAACAGTAGCTCCTTTTTTACAAAAAGGATTAAAGCCTGTTTTTGTAGATGTTGAGCCAGGAACTTATAATATTGACGTAAGTAAAA
>CAYMJZ010000114.1:0-1724 GCA_964391445.1 Candidatus Woesearchaeota archaeon | reverse complement strand
TATTTTGACTTACATGGCTGATAAAGGGTATACAGGTGAAAATATCAAGGTTTTAGAGGGCCTTGAAGGCGTTAGATTAAGACCTGCGATGTACATTGGTAGCACTAGCAAATACGGATTGCATAAATTAGTGGATGAAATAGTTGACAACTCTGTTGACGAGGCTATGGCTGGATATGCAGACACAATCGATGTAACTCTTAATGCTGATGGAAGCGTTACAGTTGAGGATAATGGAAGAGGTATTCCAGTTGACCCGCATCCAGTTTACAAAATCCCTACAGTTGAAGTTGTTATTACAAAACTTCATGCAGGGGGTAAATTTGATAAGGGAAGTTATAAGATCTCTGGAGGATTACATGGGGTTGGTATTAGCGTCGTTGCAGCTTTGTCTAAAGCGTTTAAAGTTGTGATTAAAAGAGATGGTAAAATATATCAGCAAGAATATGAAATTGGAAAACCTATCTACAAATTAAAAACTGTTGGAGATTGTGATAAAAAACAGACGGGAACTAGTGTTACATTTACCCCTGATGAAACTATATTTTCTACTACAAAATTTGACTTTTCTGTTTTAGAAACAAGATTTAGAGAAATTGCTTTCTTGAATAAAGGTGTTAAGATTTCATTAACTGATAAGATTACAAATAAGAAAGAAACATTTAGCGCTGAGGGTGGATTAATTGATTTTGTTAAATGGGTAAATAGAACTAGAGCTCCTATTCATGCTAAACCTGTTTATTATATGAAAGAGCAAGATAAAATGTTTGTTGAATGTGCTTTCCAGTACAATGATGGGTATCAGGAAAATGTTTTGAGTTTTGTAAATACAATTAATACTATTGAAGGTGGAACTCACGTTGCAGGATTCAAGACTGCGTTAACTAGAGCGATTAATGATTATGGTAATAAAAATAAAATGCTTAAGGATGGAAATGTAACAGGGGACGATGTTCGTGAAGGTTTGACCGCAATTATTTCTGTTAAAGTTCCAGAACCACAGTTTGAAGGTCAGACTAAAACTAAGTTAGGAAATAACGATGTTAAGGGAATAGTGGACTCTGTTTCTATGATTGCTATGGCTGAATTCTTCGAGGAGAATCCTCAAGTTGCTAGAAAGATAGTTGAAAAAGCAATTGAAGGTCAGAAAGCTAGAAATGCAGCTAAGAAAGCTAAGGAACTTGTCAGAAGAAAAAATGCTTTTTCTGTTGGAGGCTTACCTGGTAAACTTGCAGATTGTTCTTCAAACAAGACTGAAGAAACTGAATTATATCTTGTTGAGGGAGATTCTGCTGGCGGTTCTGCTAAGCAGGCTAGAAATAAAGAATTTCAAGCGATATTGCCTTTGAAAGGTAAAATACTAAATGTTGAAAAGGCGCAACCAGTAAAAGTATTGTCTAATGAAGAGATTGCTAATTTGATTACTGCTGTTGGTGCAGGAATTACAGAACAATTCGATCATACTAAATTGAGATATGCTAAAGTAATAATTATGACTGATGCTGATGTAGATGGAGCTCACATTAGAACTTTACTTTTGACTTTCTTCTTTAGATTTATGAGAAAATTAATAGAAGATGGAAAAATATACATTGCAGTTTCACCTTTATATAGGGTTAGAAAAAGAGGAGATCATTATGTTTATTCAGATAAGGAACTTAAGGAATTACTCTCTAAATTGGGGGCTAATACAGATGTACAGAGATTCAAAGGATTAGGAGAAA
>CAYMJZ010000113.1:0-1725 GCA_964391445.1 Candidatus Woesearchaeota archaeon | reverse complement strand
ATACCGCCTTTAATCAACAGAAGCGATATTCCATTTGAACCACACTGCTATATTACTGCTAGGCCAATAAGCATATCAGTAACTCAGGAATGGTTAGATAAGAATTTATTCCCAGTAGCACCACTTTATTGTGTTGGCTCTGGTGAATCAAAAGTAGATGTTGCTAAAAAGTCAGGTATAGATGTAATGGTGGATGATAGTTTTATGAATTTTACAGAATTAAATTCTAACGGAGTATTTTGCTATTTATATGATGCTCCTTATAATAGGAAGTATAATGTAGGAAGTAAAAGAATTCACTCACTTAAAGAAATAAAATAATGAAGTACGTATTAGCTGTGAGTACTCCCAGCCAAGGTAGTATAATAACTGTAGGGACTATTTATGAAGTGCATATGGCTCTGGATAAACACTACGAGGAGGTAGAGAATATTAACGATGCTACAAGCTTGCAGATAATAATATCTCCTGAAAATCCAAAAAGCAGAGTCCAGACCTTAGTAGATCATTTTATTCCGTCACCATTCAAGCCATATGTCATAGACATTATAGAGCAGAAAGCGAAGGAGTACCTTGATACTAATGTTAAGATTAAATACACTTCCTCACTTAGCCATAAAAATGGTTGGGTGTTACGATGGGGTATTATACATAATGACGATAAAAACTGTACAATAGACTACAGTAGTGCTTGTAATAGACTTCTAGCTGTAGACATAATGAATGACGCTTTCGGTAAAGAAGTCAGTCAAACAGCCGTATCAGAAATAAATAGCGGAAGCTACTTTCTTTATAGGCTGATTGAGTTCTTAGTGGTTAAGTGGAGATATGAGGAGATGAAAAAACAGGAAGATGCGGCTAATGAGTCTATACGCAAAATAAGACAAGTAGTTCACCATGTAAAAGAAGGACACGTATGTTTGTAAAACACAATGTTGGCGGCCATGATTTGTACTTTGCATTGAAAGACAAAGTAGCATATTATGAGCCACAAGAAAAAATCAGCACAAAAATAAATTACGAGGATGAGCAAACCGACAAGATATTATCATTCCAGCCTGGAAATGGTCCGATAATATATCAAGGGTATGACATGGATGAAATATTCAAGACTGGTAAAAAGATGTTAGTTAAATCTATCGTCAGACAACCAGCTAATTGGGATTTTGAAATAATACTTGAATAATCAACGCATTAGAGCCTCTGTAAGCTATTTGAAAAAATAGCTTATAAGGACTCTAACTGCTTTAAAATCTACAAATGATAAGAACCACACGAGCTAATAAAATAGAGGAAGAAATTGAAAGTACTGAGCAAGAGCTAAGACAATTAATGATGTCTGAGGACATTTATGATTATTCTGAAATAACAGCTTTAGAAGGTAAACTGGAAGACCTTAACGCTGACTTAATCCTAGCAAATGCAAACAAACAAACTAGCGAAGTATATATCTGATAAGTCACTTATCAGCGAAGAAAAGGCAGAACACATAGTCCCAGTGATAGAAGATTTAATGGCTAAGCTCATTGAATTCAGAAGAACAAATGACATATACAGGCTTTACACTAATAAAGCTGTTGTAAAGGAGTTCTTAAAAACATTAAAATGAAAGAAATACAGTTGTCGTTAAATATTGGCGACCACGATTTAAATACTAAATTAAACAAAACCCTAAAACTTTTAGTAAAGAGGCATCAAATATATGTGACTTTGCAGCTTAAAGGA
>CAYMJZ010000112.1:0-1809 GCA_964391445.1 Candidatus Woesearchaeota archaeon | reverse complement strand
CTATTGGAGCTCTTCCTATAACTTCGCATCTTTTTCCCTCAGCTTGAAAATGTGATACCAGATTTCTCAAAGTAGAAGTTTTTCCTGTGCGCGAAAGCCCAAATAATTCAATTGTAAGCATAGGCTATTTTATCCTCCATTTCAACTTCTTTGTAAAAGTTATTTTTGCTTAGAAATTCGTAAAGTAATGGGGAGTCTCTCTTTATATCATCTTTAAATAATTTTAAGTCATTTAGTTTATTAAGATCTCCCTTTAATTTTAAGAGATAACTATTTCCTTCACTATTACTCACCAAATCTTTAATAGAATATTCAGTACTCCATCTAATTATATCAAAAATATTTGTTGGTTTGTCATTCATTCCGATAAGATAGACCCCACCATTATACTCTGGGCCAAAAACATATCTGTACTTACCTAACTTCCTAAATGCTTCAATAAGTGTTGATTGTTTAACGGAAGGTACGTCGCTTGGTATTAGAATTATTTTTTCATAGGTCTGTTTAAAGTGAGAGAATAAAAATGTAAATCTTTTGCTTTGATTCTTTTGTAATAAGGATTTATCTAAGACATAGGAATTAAGATTAAATTTTCTTTTAAACAACTGAGCTTCTTCTTTAGTATTGACTACGACTAGAAGATTATAACTTGAGGAATTGTTCAATTTATTGATTGTATCTTGAAGGGTGCAAAAACTAACTCCGAAAGCAAATCGCTCGCTACTTTCTTTTGCAATGCGTGTTTTTGAATTTCCTATTTGAGGAAACTTTGTGTATAGCATTACTAAATTTTTACTCATCTTTGCTCCCAATAAGTTTTACCCTTACCTGGCTCTGTGCGTAAGAACGCTCTTGATTCAAGAATAGCTCCAACAAGTGCGCTTTCATCTTTGCTCTCTATTGCACTCTTTAAAGGAATCTCATGACCACTCATTTTACATGGTTTTATGCTAAGATTAGGAGTTACATAAATTTCATTAGAATCTTGACAGCTTCTACAAACTTCAGGTCTTCCGCAACCAACATCTATGACAACACCTTTAGTTCCTTTGTAAGCATACCATTGAATTGGTAAGTAAGAATCTTGTCCTCTGAAAATTCCTCCTTGATCAGGAAGATGAACTGCTCCTAACTCTCCGATTCTTTGTCTAATTACTTCTGCATCTTGAACTAGGTCTACTTGTCCAGCATGAATTGCTTCAAAATTAAGAAACTTAAACTTGAAGCCATATTGAGCACATAAATCTAAAGTGCCTCTTAAGGATTCAGAATCATCATTTAGTCCTTTTACCGTAACGTGTTTAACCTCTACTTTTTGACTTAAACCTTTTTCTCCTAAAGATCTTAACCCTGCCATAACCTTGTCATAATGTGCAGGTCTTCCACCAGTTATTTGGCTATATCTTGCAGAATCAGTTGTATGTAGCGAAACTCCAATTTTGGTAAACTGTTGAAGAGCATCTGCTAGTCCTTCTCTTGTAAGAAGTATTCCATTAGTATGATAAAATCTTTGGGGAACTCCTGATTCATTAGCAATTTCCACCATTTCGCGTGCAGCAGGGTGAGCTGTTGGATCTCCTCCAGAAAGAGAAAGGTGATTTAATCCGTGATTTCTTAAGGTAGTTACAAGATATCTAAAATCATTTGGTTGCATTGAGACTTGATTTTTATTATCTCCAAGTCCTTCGTTAGAACAAAAAACACATGAAAGGTTACAATTATCAGTAATATAAACACGTAAAGGAAATATTTCCATGACATTTTCTATCGTTTGAGTCATGACTTTTTATCGAATGGCCTATTATATAC
>CAYMJZ010000111.1:0-1811 GCA_964391445.1 Candidatus Woesearchaeota archaeon | reverse complement strand
GAACTCTCGACCCCTGCCTTATGAGAGCAGTGTTCTACCACTGAACTACATAGCCGAAACTAATTACGAGACACCTTTTTTAAACTCTTTGAACATAGCAATACTATGGCAGTAATTGAAGATGTTATACTAGAACTTGGGCAAATAGGTCTGTGGGTACAAGCAGTAGGCCTCATAGTAATCTTATGGATAATCTTCCAAGCAATAACTATGTACTACAATAGAAAAAGAAGATTACTCTTAGAAGAAATAAACGACAGATTGAAGGTAATAGAAAAAAGACTAAAAATCAAACCCTAGTCAAGAACCTCAAACCATCATCTTCTTTTCTAGGAATAACATGAACATGTGCATGCATCACCATCTGTCCGGCAACAGCTAGATTATTCATTACTAAATTAAATCCATCCCCGTACTTATCATCTAACAAAGAAGAAGCAACTTTTTTAGTAAACTTAATCATTTCATTTCCAAGTTTATCTGGAATATCGAGCAAGGTAACAAAATGTTTCTTAGGGATCACAAGCGAATGTCCTGTAGCGCTTGGTTTTATGTCTCTTATAGAGAAAAAATTATCGCTCTCCATTATTTTTTCTTGTTTAATCTCTCCCTTAGCGATTTTACAAAACACACAATTTTTATCTTTCATTACAAACTCCTAAAATTGTGTGCTCAAAAATTCCAAATTTTTGTTGAACGCAATTTTTTTCAACTGCCATTATTAATCATGCTTGAAAACGCCTTTATAGAAGGTCTTAGACATTAAAGCCCTATTTACTCTTTCAAGTTTAGCATCCTTAGAAAACAAATTAGCAAACCATGAAGATTTCTCAGGCAATCCAAGTAAAGCACGACAAAACTTATCTATCTCTGTAGTAAAACCATTTCTGCCTGCAAACAAAGGAGCAGGAACCCTCTCTGCAAGAGCCATGTGTTGAACCTCATCATATTTTATTTTCGCAACAACTGGTATTCCTGTAGATTCTTGTATTTCCTCGGAATTTACATCATAATGTCCGTGAGCTTGGTTTATTACAATCCCTGCAATAGGCCTATGTCTTGACTTAGCAAGTTGTGCAGCTCGAATAGTACAACTCAAAGTCGGATAATCAGGAGTAGAAACAGCAAAAATATGGTCTGAAGCAATTATAGTTGCAAGCATTTCATCATTCAAAGAAGGAGAAGAATCCAATATAACAAAATCATAATCTTTCTTTATATGCCCTATCCTATCCTTCAATAACATAGGATTCAAATCTTTATTATCTAAAAAATTTCCAGGAATTACATCAACACCATATTGCAAATGTATGGCTGAAGAAATAGGGTCTCCATTCAAAACATCATGGATAGTTTTCTGAGGCGAAACAATATCCATATGCAAGCCAAGATTCGGAGCAGAGAAATTAGCGTCTATAAGCAAAACTCTTTTATGATAAGCATTAGCGAGATGAGTTGCAACAGCTGCAGACATTGTAGTTTTCCCTACTCCTCCCTTCAAAGAAATAAAGCCTAATGTCTTCACCATAATTTCAATGCTTGGCCAATCCAGAAGGATTAGACATGCGTATGACTATCAAATAAACTAAAGCTCCAATTATTCCTGCAAATACCAATACAACTATCCAAATTATCTTCTCGAGATTATTTCTGAACTTACGTCTTGCGCAATCAACAAGCATCCATATCCAAAATACAAGAGCAATCAAACCAAATACAAACATAGCCCCGCTAAAGAGAAAAGCAAAAGGCCAAAACATCAAATCCATCATCCCCATATCATAATTTAGCAACTGTTATTTATAAACCTA
>CAYMJZ010000110.1:0-1813 GCA_964391445.1 Candidatus Woesearchaeota archaeon | reverse complement strand
TTTAATGAATTCTAAAGGAAGAGTTACATTACCTAAGAAACATAATCCTTTAGATCAATGGATTCTATCCAGAGTCGCAGAGCTATCAACCCAAGTTACCGAAAGTTTTGATAGTTACAATACAATGACTGCTGCTAAAGAAATTACGAAGTTTGTTGATGATCTTTCTACATGGTATGTCAGAAGAAGCAGAGAAAGATTTAATGATGGAGACCACGAAACTGCTCGAGGAGTTCTTAGACATGTATTAATTGAAACTGCTAAGATAATAGCCCCTATATTGCCTTTTGTTGCTGAGAAAATTTATAGAGATTTAGGAGAAAAAGAATCTGTTCACTTACAGGATTGGCCTGAATATGGTAGAAATAATATAAATAAAAATTTGTTAGATGAGATGTGTAAAGCTCGTGAAATAGTTAGTGTCGCTCTAAAGATTAGAGATCAAAACAAACTACCGGTTAGGCAACCGCTAGCCACATTAACTGTTGCTGGTGAAAAACTTTCTAGTGAATTTGCAGACATAATTGCTGAAGAAATTAATGTAAAACAAGTTTTGTTTGATAAAAAGGCAAAAGAAACAGTTTTAGATATGAATATCACTCCTGAACTTGAAGCTGAAGGCTTCGCTAGAGAAATTGCTCGTAAGATTCAGAGTGTTAGAAAGGAAAGAAATATGAAAAAAGATGAAAGAATTACTCTAGAGTTGCACATAAGTGAAAAACTGAAGAAAAATCTTACCCCTTTTATCGATTTTATATCTAAAAGAGTTGGTGCAAGCAAGATTAATTTTTCCGACGGTAAAAATAAAAATATGATCAATTTCAAAATAAAGGAAGAGGAAATTTTATTTAACTTTTAAAGAGTAAAATTGTCGAAAAGATTTAAATAGTAGGTAGCCATATTTTTATTGATGATTGTTAATGCAGAATTTTTGAGTAGATTGCGTAAGATCTTTGACCTTAACTTGTATGAGGTAAAAGTTTGGACTTCTTTGTTATCAAGAGGTGTTTCGACTGCTGGTGAATTGAGTACTATCTCTGATGTACCTCGCTCTAGGACTTATGATATTTTAGAATCTCTTGAAAAAAAAGGTTTTGTTGTAATGAAACTTGGTAAACCAATAAAATTTTTGGCATTGAAACCAGAAGAAGTTGTGGACAGAGTTAAGAAGCACATGCTTACAGTGGCTCAAGAAAAAACAAAATATCTAGAGGAAATAAAAGGTGGAGATGTTTTGAATGAACTTGCTTCACTTTACGAAAATGGAGTAAAATATGTTGAGCCTTCTGATTTGTCTGGAAGTTTGAAAGGCAGACAGAATATTTATTCTCATATGGATATGATGCTTCGAAATGCTAAGAAAAGCGCAGTTATTGTAACAACTGCTGAAGGCCTAAGTAGAAAGTTTGAATCTTTGATGCCTTCTCTTGAGAAAGCTAAAAAAAGAGGAGTTAATGTTAAAATAGCGGCTCCTATTAATTTGGATAACGTTAAGTTTGCTCGTGAGCTTTCAAAACTAGCAGATGTAAGACATCTTGATAAACCTCATGGAAGATTTGCTATCGTAGATAATGAGCAGATGATTTTAATGTTACTTGATGATAAAACGGTTCACCCTAATTATGATTTTGCTGCATGGATTTCAAGTGACTATTTCGCTAAATCGTTAAATCAGATGGTCGAGAATAGTTGGAAAGATTTGACACCTGTTCTTTCAATTCTGTCAGGTCCTGAGAGCTTACTACGAGATAAGCTGCATTGGATAGGTTTGCTTGCATCTGGATATTAGTTTGAATATTTCTATGCAAAGAAA
>CAYMJZ010000109.1:0-1848 GCA_964391445.1 Candidatus Woesearchaeota archaeon | reverse complement strand
AAATATTCTAATGTATAATAGTCATCTTTTTTATCCTGCTTCTTAACAAATTTAGCTATTTTCCTTATCCTCTCTTTTACAGAATCCAAATCTTTTTCTTTAAAAGGAATTTTTGTCTCAACTTCTATCCAACTCATAAATCATCACATACAAATTAACTTAATCAGTTTAAAACCGTTTCTTTTAGAAAATATCTCTCAGATAGTTATTTTACTACTAAAAAGTAACTTTAAATAGGGTAAAAAATGAGTTTTAAAATGGACGTAAAGTTTAGACCTCTTTTTGATTATCTCTCTAGAGGTCATCAATATGTAAGAATGCAAGACATAGATGCAATAAATACTGTCTGGGATAGAGCAAGAGAGGAATATAAGGGAGAGAATTATGCTCCAAATCCTCCAAGGAGTTTACGTATTGAAGAATTAACAGGAAAAGATAGAGATTTTGCTAATGTTTATTTACCTTTAGCATATCTTGAATTTGCTCAATTGGCATCAAAGTTGTTGGGGCACAGAAAAGAGACAATTTCAACAAGAAGTCTTGACTTGATGTTACATGCTCACACAAAACCCTTAAGAGCTGGAATTGATATTAGGACTCCAGTAGAAACAAAAAAGAATAGAGTCTTTCTAAAAGTATTTGACCCAACAAGATTATTTGGCCTGGAAATTTACAGGTTATTGGGAGCTATTGGAAGAGATTACCATTTTATTACAGATGATAATGTTACTTTAGAGGAAGGGATTCACGGTTGTCATGAGTTTGAGATTTCTCCAGAATCTAGGAGAAAGATTAACTCGGAAGTATATCTCTCTCAAAGAATTGCTCTGGATAGTTTTAGAGTAAATCTGGGTCTAGGAGACCTATCTAAACAAGATAACTATATTGTATCTCCAGAGGGATTTATTACTATAATTGACTTTGATATAATGTCAAGCAATATGCAAAAAGAAGAAATAGAAGCACTAAAAAAAGATTCTGCTAGAAAACTAGGGATCTCAAGAGCCGATTATGATTCAATTTTTGAAGAACAAACAAAGTTATTCAGATTAAACTATGCCATGAAAAAAGAACAAGTGGATGAGCTAATAAGAGCATATTCTATAATAGATGAAATAAGCGGATCAGAAGCACACCATATAATCAGATTTTTAAATAGGCCCAAATCAGCAAAGGTCGTCAGGAGAGCAAAGTAAATGGAAGATAAATTTGAAAGATATCTAGAATCAAAAGGATTGCTTATTAGAGATAGCTCTGAAATACCAAATTTAGATGATCTAACCGTAGTAAGAACAGATTACACTGAAGAAGAGATGGTTAGAGCAATTACTTGCAGGTTATTTGATCCCACAGTAGCTTTTGTAGTTACTGATTTAAAGGGCATCTTTACTGGAAAGAGAGGCAATAGTAATCCTAACTTGTCTTATGAAAGATTAAAGACTGATTTAGACTTACCAGTTTACAAAAGATCAAACAATCCAGATTACAAAGATTTCCCTAAAGATGATCTAAACTACCCAGACTTATTTCTAAGAGCAAGACGTAGGGCAACTCAGTATGGTCTTAGATTGGAAGAATTAGCAGAAAATGTTGGAAAGAATATTGCAGAAGATGTAAGAAAGATAGACAAAAGAATGAAAGAGTTTTTAAGAAGATATCAAGGCCAAAAAAACGACTAATAATCTGTCAAGTACCATAAATTCTGCAATTTATAGGCTGTCTATTTGCAGGACAAATAGTATTAGATTTTCCGACAACTGCATTTATAGAAACAGAAGCAGGAGTATAAGAAAGGTTTCTTAAAAGAGCATCTTTACTATCATATTCTTGAAAGTCGGAATAATTCGT
>CAYMJZ010000108.1:0-1860 GCA_964391445.1 Candidatus Woesearchaeota archaeon | reverse complement strand
TCAATAATCAAGCACCAAGATAACTAAACAACTTGTAAACAAGGAAAGCAGGCCATATTGCAGCTTTCAATATTGCTACAACAATTCCCCAAAATCCAGCAGCAACTGATATATTATAAACAGCAGCACCTACAAAGCCAAGACCATAAAACATTCCACCACATGATTTGTATTCTTTCCCAGAACAACAGTCTTCACAAATCTCTTTATCTTTCTTCTTCATAATCTAACATAACTTAGCAAGTTAATAAATCTATGTTAAAGGGGAACATCTATAATCATTAAATAAAGTCCTTTATTAGTATGAATCTCAAATTTATCAATATCCTTAATCTCAATACTATCTCTAGAAGATATTTTATCTCCATCAATTAAGCACTTTCCATCAATAACAAATGCAAAAATACCTCTACCCTTTGAAAGATGGTATTCTATCTTGGTATCTTTGTCAAATTTTCCCAAAAATATTTTAGCATCTTGATGAATAAAAAGAGAATTATCTTTTTTATCACCAGAAACCATTAAATTAAGCTCATTTGGTTTCAAATCAATAAATTTCTTAGCATGTCTAGGCATAATATCTTCTTTAGAAGTCTCAATCCATATTTGAAACAGTTCCAAGCTTTTATCCTTGAGATTATTAAATTCAGAGTGAGTAATTCCCCTACCAGCAGACATTACTTGCATTTCCCCTTCTTTGACTACTTCAGTATTTCCTATGCTATCTTTATGCATCAACTCTCCAGAGTAAACCAAAGTAATGATTTCCATGTTATCGTGGCTGTGAGGTAGAAAGCCTTTTCCTGGAGCAATCCAATCATCATTAAGAACAAGCAGTTTACCAAAACCATTTCTTTCAAGGTTATGGTAATTAGAAAAACTAAAACTAAACTTAGATTTCAGCCAACCTAAACTACTTTCACCTCTTTCAGAAGAATAATGTATTTTTTTCATAAACTTGGATAAGGGTTGTATAAATAAACCTAATTAACATATTTCTAAGACTAAAAAAACTTATAAATACAAAATATTAGTAGATACAATGCTTAACGCAAAAAAGAGTTTGTTGGTGATAAGTTTATTCTTAGTTTTAGCAACAGTTACAGCTTTAGAAATTAAGAAAACAGAATTTGTTATTACAACAGATCCTTATCTCAATCTTAGCATCAGTGTAATAGATCCAGCAACAAGTCAAGAAGTGGAGTTATTTGAAGGGAGAGCTAGAAAGTTTGGAGAGTTCAGATTTACTTATTATGGAATAGTTAGCAAAGTTTCATTAGAAGTAAGAGCAATAAATAATGAAACTGGGGAATTAATTAAAGAGGAAAAATTCGGACCTTACACCTTAGGAGTTCCGACAGTAAATTTGAATTTCTCAGTTGCTCCAAAGGTTGAAGAAACACCTGTTGTAGAAGAAAATTTACCTGAAACAACTGAAGTATCTACAGAAGAAGCAAATGAAAGAAGTCCAATATTAGGATTTGTTATCGGAGATGACGGGAAGTTCAGAAAAATTTATTATTATATTTTCGCAGGAATTATTGGTCTTGTAGTATTAGCAATAGTAATGAGAAAAAAAATCTCGGTAAAGTCTGGTCCTGTTGAACCACACCCAAGCAAGGTAATGAAGAAAAAAGTTATTCCTGCAAAAACAGAAGTTCCAGTTCAAACTGTCGACAAATCGAATGAATCAAATATAAATGATACTGAAAAGAGAATTGCAGAGTTACAAAAACAATTAGAACAAATAAGGAATGAAGAAAAATTAGCTAAACTTCAAAAGCAACTTAATTTGGAAAAGCAATCTTTGAAGAGATTACAGGATGAAACAAATCCTCCTGTTCAGCAAAACCTTAATCT
>CAYMJZ010000107.1:0-1919 GCA_964391445.1 Candidatus Woesearchaeota archaeon | reverse complement strand
TATTCTGTTTTCCCAATAGGCAATAAGATCAGGATGCCGTGTAAGTATTTGCCATCTAACGGCAATCTTTCCGTTATCCTCATACTTCTTAAAGAAGTTGTCTACGTATTGCTTAGGGAATTTAGAATATTGTCCAGCTTTAAACTGCTCTATAATGCAAACAAAAGGCTCTGGCACTTTAAATACAAACATTACTTTGCCATAATCCCCCAGACAATCGTACTCATCTTCAAATAGAGGATGACTTCTTAACTGGTTGCAAAATATATCGAATTCCTTAGTAAATACAGGATCAAATAGCAAAAATAGATGCTCATCATACATTATTTCATATAGATGGTCACCTAAGTAAGCATTAACAAACCCATGTTTTCTAAGTGTTTGTACGTCCAACTTTAATACTGGAAATAAAAATCTTGTAGTTCCGTTCCACGTTGGTTTAGGTAAATTTTTAAGTTTCTTCAAACGCATTTAGGTAAATTTTACCATTGTTTTCAATGTACTCTTTACTGTGGCTCCAATAGTCTTTTTCTAAATACCATTTGTACTCAGAAACAAGCTTATCAAATCCTTTAGACGTTTTACCACCCCGTATTTTACCACCCCACTTGCCACAATACAAATCATGAGCAGAACATTCAAATACCATAGGCGAGCCTACAATTTTAGTAGATTCAACTATGAACTTAAATGGCTCTATTGTATAATATTTAAACTCTGAACGTTGGGATTTCCAGTATCCAACGGCCTCTGTATAAAATGCGGCTTGTGTGTAATATCCCCAGTTTATATAACTTTTAGGAAACTCATATACTGGACTTCCAGTAGTTTTCAAGTCCTTGGGAATAAGTTTTTTGTTTTTATGGTCTATGAAAAGATAGTCCAATCTTGACGTTGCTGGTATATTAGAATAGTTCCAGTCTATTCTCATTTGAGTAAGTACCTCAACATCTTTATAGTAGCTTTTCAATTCTTCACGAGTAAATGGATCATCCTTAAGAGATGCCACAACTTTATGTGCAATATCATAATACATTCTTGTAACTACAGTCTTTTTTCTGCACTCATCAAGAAATTTAAGATACGCTTCCCCATCCTCTTTTACCTTTCTAATAACAGTTTCGGGTTTCCACCCGTCACCATATTTCATATCCTTGGCCACTTCCAAAATATCAGCTTCGGTTAGATTCTTCTTGCGAAGGAATAACCTATCTACTATTTTCTTAACGGAAGGGCTTATCTTCTCATCCAGATAAAAACAAAACTTCTCATCTATTTTATCTGGCTCTGTCAATAATGCATCCACTAAAGAACCTATTACAAAGTAATCCTGTTCTTCTTCTCTTACATTAATATATTGTGGACCTAACTCTAACTTTTGTAAAAAGCTATAACTAATTGGCCTAATCTCACTCAATATTCGACTTTATTTTGCTTATTTTCATTTTGTTGAGATTTTTCTTGAGCTTTTTACCCAAAATTAATCCTTGACTGTCATCAAGTATGCTGGGATTCATTACTAAATCCATGTTAATAAGAAGATCGATAAAATCTTCGTATTTCATTATAGCATACTTATCCTTAACTATAAATCTATTTCCTTTTTTCTCAGTAAGTTTGTGTAGTATTACCTTTATGCCGTCAGTCTCTATATCATCTAAAACTTCATCGTAATCAAGCTTCTTTGCTGTATTTTTGCACTGAAAATCGAAATCTCCAGTATTGCAAATATCTTTACCAGCATCATCAGCTCTTTTAGATTCCATTCTAGATGATATAGCAGACGGAAATACGACTTTTAGGTCTTTTATACACTCTCTCTCCCAATTATGCCCTGCTGTCCTGTTTCTACTAGCCATTAAAATGCTATATTAAATCCTTTATGTTCAAATTGATACTTACTGTCGTCCAAATACTCT
>CAYMJZ010000106.1:0-1925 GCA_964391445.1 Candidatus Woesearchaeota archaeon | reverse complement strand
GCCTGGATGCAATTATGCAGCTATAACTGGCTACCAATCAAATGAAACTCTATGTGATTCTTTAGATAATGATTGTGATGGTTTTGTCGATGAAGATTGTTCTAGTTCAGTCTCTTCTACACAGTCTAGTTCTTCAAGCTCTAATTCTGGAGGAGGTAGTTCAAGTAATTCAGTGAGCTCTACTTCTTCCGGAATAGAACAATCTAATTCAAGTCAAGAATTAAACCAAAGTTCTTTATCTGGAGAAGATTTTGGAGATAATCAAGATTCAGTTTCTGGCAACATTGAATCTAATTTAGGAGATAAGTTTAGTAAATTATTTTGGATAGTTCTATCTTTTATGATTTTTGCAATATTTTTCATATTTTTCATCTTTTTAAGATATTTTAGAAAATTAAGAAAATCATCTTTGTTTTGACAAACTTTATAAACGAATTTTTCATTGATAATTTGTAATGAAAAAGGGAGTTTTTTTATTCATAGTTGTTGCTTTTGCAATTCTTTCGGGATTTGTATTTTATTTAGATTCATCTCTTAATTGTGGTTCTGTAATCTGTCTTAAAAATTATATTACTGGAAATGTTATTTTCGAGGAACAGGTGCTTTCTATAACTGGAAAAGTTGTTGTTACTCCTGAAGATAATTCTGCTCAGGAATTTTTCAATAATCTTATTGATATAATAATAAGTCCTTTTGTAGGAGGTTCTACAAGCTCTGGATCAGGAGCAGAAGGTTCTGAAGAAACGGTTCTTTTGCAATTAGCACCTCCTGCACCTTGTAGCTCGGTTACTCAATACGGAATTACATGGACATTTAATCAGTCTTATCTTTGCGGACAATTTGTTAATGGGGACTGGTGGGTTGTTGGACCTGTTACAATTTCTAGTAAGACTCCTAGTCAAACTTCAAGTCCTGCAAGAAATGGAGATTGGATTAATCCTAATTTCAATAATCCTGTAGGTCAACCTTTCGATGATAGAATTGGCCCTGGACAACTTTTCAGTTTAGGTCCAGCTTATGTTTCTTCAATGAGGCCTAGTTATCCTATAGTTTTCAATTCAAGTAATTATCCAGCTGGTGCCTCTCTTGTTTCTACAATTAGTCATCCAACTGATGGTGCGACATGTTACAACACTTTTGCAGATACTGGAACAACTTATAATCAAAATTGTAACAGGGGGCCATTAAGAGTTGCGGCTGTTCTTACCATATTAAACCAGACTCCTCCTACAGATGCATTCAGACCTCCTTATAATACAATAGATAAAACTATTAGATTTACAAAATCTCAAATCGATTATTCTAAGTTTGGAAGTTTGACTCCTAGTGGTTCTATAACAAATTCACAATATTCAATCGCTAATGTGAATAGACATTTACAGAGAGTTAATTTGCAGACTTCATTCTGGAGCAACGAGGTTGTAACTCCTTCTGAAAACGCTAACGGTTATGGGCAGTTTATGGCTGCAGATGTTAGCTTAGCTTCGCTAATTGTCAATCTTAACACATATACAGATAATGAGAAAGAACCTTTAGTAATTTCATTAGTGCAATATGGAATTGATTTTTATGGAGTTTATAGATACTCTACTTGGACGGATACTGGAACTTACTCTACTACTCACAATAGAGCTGCCTGGTACGGATTAGGAGGCCATGGACAAGGAAGATTATTTCCTATATTATTTGCAGGAGTTATTTTGAATGATAATATTATGAGAAATATTTCTGCAGATATTCTTAATGATTATTTCTTCTCTGAATTGGCTCAAACATTTATTGTAACAAACTATTCTTCTCAGACTTCTGGATTTACTGCACTAAAAGATATATTATTGGCTGTTGGATATTGTGGTATTGGTGGAATTAATTGTGGTCAAGGAGGTTATACCTCTATAGACTTAGGTTTACCAGAATTTGGATTT
>CAYMJZ010000105.1:0-2043 GCA_964391445.1 Candidatus Woesearchaeota archaeon | reverse complement strand
TGGGTTACTATCACTCTATGAGAAATTTAACTCCCGAGACTTGTAGTGCCTTTGTTGATTTTGATGGGGTTATTGCCCATCAAGAACAATATCTTCAATGGGAATTTGATGAAAATACGTTACCTTGTCCTGGATTTGAATTACTAAATAAGTGGATGTCCCAAGGGCATAAGGTATTCATTACTACCGCAAGAACTATTGAAGATTTAGATAAAATAGTAACGTGGTTAGCTAAACATAACATAAAGTATACAGATATAATTCTAGGATGTGGTAGAGGCCCTAGATATATAATAAATGATAAAGATCCGACTAGACCTAATTATGCAATGGCTATCTCCTGTAATCTTGAAAGAAACCAAGGTCTTGGTAGCTCTATAGAATCCTAAAATGGCAAAAAAAGAAAAGTCTGTTAGTTTGGTCTCTGCTATTAGTGTCGAAACTCCTAAGGTCACAGACCTTAACATAAGTCGTGCAGACTTAATAAGCTATGTAACTGCTGAAACTCAAAAGCAGTATGAAGTTATACTCAATAACCTGACTTTAGAGTTAGGACAGGCAATGACTGTATATTTTGATAGACAGATTGCTATAGCTAATAAAGTTATTGAAGAATTTAATCAAAAAGCCTTAAGTAAAGGTATACCTACGTATAATCATCCAATTACCCATAGAGCAATGGCGGGAAGAATTATGCATGGTATGCCTAAAATAGAGTTTAATGATAATGATATGATTATTAGACTTTATGGAATAAATAATCATTATATGATATCAAGTAGACATTCTGCGAATCCCATTATGGATCCTATGGATATTTCTGAAAAAGTGGAGACCACAGCTGTGCTAGTTGGTAACAATATTTTAACAGATAGAAATACCCTATCTGCTAAGATAAGATTTGAAAATCCAACTGAAGAAGAAGTAGCTAATTTTAATCGATTAAATAATCTTATTAATAACATAAATCAAGCTATTACTAAAGTTACTGACAAGTCAACTAAGAATTCTATTATTAGCAATATGCTTGAAGGTTCAGATAAGGGTAAGCAAATGAAGGCATCCTTACAAGCAATTGCGAATAGTATCCGTTCTGAATTAAATGAATCCCTCAAGCTAACTAAGTAACATCTTTAACTAATTAGGAAAACCATATGCAGTTTGAAATTGTATTAAGCAAAAAAGACGGAAACACTGAAACAATCATTTGGCCGATAGTGAACATCAAGCACTTAAGACCAACTAAAGCAGTTGTAACCACAAAAAGGGAATTTCTACCAGAAGCAACTGGTGGTTATACAGTGCTATCTTTTGTCAAAAAGAATTATCCAACAGTTATTTATTCTAAGTGTTCTAGTAAAGAAAAGTTCTGCCGTAGAGTAGGAATAGTTTCTGCAGTAGTTAGCTATATTAATAGGCATATAGCTAAGAACACTGAGTATACCTTGGAAGCCTATAAGACTCCTACAAAAGACGACGGAAACTACGTCTTTCTGTTCAAAGAAGGAGCTTGTGAAGAAAACCCCCTTTGGTTTTTAACTTCTAAAAAGAGCAGAAGAGTACCTGAAACAAACTAGACTATGGAAAACACACTGTATGAACAAGCAATCAAATTAAATAAAAATGTCTTTGATAAAGACATTAGAAATGAAATAGTTAAATTAACGCTAACAGATTATGCCGATTGCTCTCCTCCAGAAGCTAAATTTGAAAAGCTTAAAGAATTACTTGATAGACTCTTTCCAAAATCATTTAATGTGTATGGAGAGAATACAGTATTCTTAAAGAAATTAATTTTATCATCTAGAACACAATGTATATTAAAAAATTGTCCATTCTATTTGCTTGCATACGCTTATAAAAAAGCATTTAAAGGAATAAGTGATGGCTTTGATGTTATCTTTCATCAGGTAGTAGAATCTTTAAATGATTTAAAGATATTTTGCGAAATAATTAGATCTTCAGTATTTGAAACAAAATCATTCGGTGGCCATCTAAAAAATATTATGATAATCAAGTTTAATGATTTACCAGATTATCAAA
>CAYMJZ010000104.1:0-2076 GCA_964391445.1 Candidatus Woesearchaeota archaeon | reverse complement strand
ATAGAAATAGGAGTTTCGAATTTATTTATAGGATCAATCCCCTTTGCTTTCGCAAGCCCTGCTAAATCATAAGCTCTTTTCACTTCATCGCTTATATGTTTAAAATATTGTTCAGAATTCATTTTACAAAATCTCCTGATCTTCCAAGATTTCTCTCCTCAGAAATAGAAAAGTCAAGAACTTTCAACTCATGAGTCTTAACATTAAAAATAGGAACCTTGCATGGGTCTGGAATATTTCCAACTTTCTCTTCAAAATCAGTTCTTGCTTGCCAACAACTTCCAGTCATAATTAATGTACCATTATATCTTTCAATATCCAGTCTGTGAACTTCCCCAGTACATACTATATCTGGAACCTCTGATATAACGAGAGGATCGCGTTCAGGATTAGGAACATATACAATAGAAGCTGAGATCCCATGTTGAGGTGCTAAATGTCTCCTTTTCAGCATGTGTTTTACTGCCTTAGCAGGAGACTTATGTGCCTTTAACAGTCTTAATTCTTCAATGCTGTTTATGAAAGCGTGTATACTAGCTCCATGATACATTTGTACCTTGAATTCTTTTTCTTTTTCATTTAACTTAACCAGACAAGGATTAGGTACAAGAACAATATTAGGAATATCATGCAAAGCACCAGCATAAACCTTGTCAAGAGGAGGCTGAGGTTCAGGAACTCTCGAAATATCGTGTTGACCTGGACAAATAAATATTGTAATTCTTTCCGGAATTCTCTTTAAATATTTAGCAAAATCATCGTACTGACCTTTCAAAGTTTTTATTTCAAGCAACTTCTCTTGTCCAGGAAAAACTCCTAAACCGTCAACAGAGTCTCCAACTACAAAAAGATATTTGACTTTTTTAGCAAGCTCATCATCACTTTCTAGCCAAGTAATAAAATTATCAAATTCAGGTCTTAAGAATTTCTTGCTTCCAACATGAATGTCTGAAATAAATGCCAGGCCACAATCCTCATCAAATTTAGTTTTTTGTAATACAAAAGAATCTGGGAAAAAGATCTCATGACCCATTATTAATTCATTATTTCCAGTACATCTAACTGCAACAACTTCATCTAATTGTAATTCCTCTGCATCCTTGAAAGAACTTCCTCCTTGCTTGAAAACAACATTAGTCTTTCCAGTCAAATCTTCAAAAACAACAATCAAATTCTTGTTTTTAGTTATCCTCTTTTCAGAAACCATCCCTATTATTGTAAATTGCTGTCTTGTGGCAGAAATCTTGTTTATTGATATTAAACTATCCCAATTATTATTTCTTCTCATAATTATGTTCTGAATTTCCTTATATCTTGCCCTAAAATGTCCAACAAAATCCGAAACTTCCATCTTCTTTCCAAATGTAGTCCTTCCATAATGCAGAGTATAATCCTGTCTGAGTTTCTTTATTTTTTCAACTTTCTTAGCAGGAGCACTATCTACATTTATTTCTATTCCTAATTTAATAAAAACATTAAGAAATTTAGGTTCAATACCTTCTGTAAGATGAGTAATATCTTTAGAAATCACCCAACTCTTCAATAAGCTAGATCTAGTAATCATCTTCTGACCAGAAAAATGCTCAAAATTTTCAAGCAATTTCCTTACTACAGCCATATCTCCGATACTACCGAGAGCTTCAAATATTTCCTTCTCCAATAAAAGACCTTTTTCTCTTACTATTTGAAGTAATTCCGGATTTATCATATTGTCAAAGCAGTTTCCAATATCTCCTTTGCTCTTTTTTGTAAATTCTCTGGAATCATCAGCTTAATTTCTCTAGTTCTACCCATTCTCCCTCTGCTTATTACATCAACATTAATCAACCCCAACATATCAAATTCTGCAATTATATCAGAAACTCTTCTTTGAGTTAATATCTCAACTTTAGTTTTTTGACAGAATTCTTGATATCTATTATACACATTACCTGTAAATACTCCCTCAGTTTCTTTTCCATGTAAATTCAATATACTATATAAGACAAGCTGATGTTGCCTAGGTTCATTTTCTATAATATCTAACATCTTATCTCTTTCAATCTTATTATTTGCCTTATCAATAAATTCCATAGT
>CAYMJZ010000103.1:0-2102 GCA_964391445.1 Candidatus Woesearchaeota archaeon | reverse complement strand
TGGGAGCCAGAGAAAGAGAGAAGAGAGAGTGAGAGAGAAAGAGAGAATACGGAGCAGGTATTTCACCATATTTAATGGTAAATAACGTCGTGAATTCTAATTTCCACCCCAGAAAATCAGATGTCTGAATTTAGCCATTTTTTTATTGTTTTTTCCACCCGACTTCTAGGGGTGGTCGGTCCCCATTCTCTATACTCTGAAAGTAAATTTTTGTTTGAAACTACAAACATCCATCTGTTTGGAAACTTTCTATTTAGAAAATCTACTTTCTTTCTCATTTGATTTCTTTTTCTTAATAAGCTTCCTGCTTCAATTTCAATTGCCCACCATTCATCTTTATAATCAAAAGTAATGTCTGGATATCTTGTATCATGTTTATCTGCTTTTATGCCTAAAGACTCAAGAAGTCTTTTTACAGACCAAACTAGAAAAGTGTGAGCTCTAGAATGATTCATAATTTTCTTAACTAGAACTGGAACAGATCTCTTTTCCATAACATCATACTCATTTCCACTCTCCCAACCATCTTCCTTCAGAGCTTCTATTTGCTCTTTGATGAGATCTCTTCTAAAAAAAGCTTCAGTTCTATCAGCTCCTAAGTGCGATCTCATGTAAGCATTTCTATTTTCTAATTCTAGTTTTCTATCTTCTTTTTCTTCATCCAGTTCTTTGATTTCTTCTTTTAACTTATCTTTTTTATATTCATAACTATCTAAGATTTCTCCTTTTTCTAATTCTAATAATTTAACCTTAAGAGAATCTGTCTTTTGAGTTAGAGGTTTTATGAATTGTCTTAATTTTCTATATTTCTTACATTTGAATAAGAGATTCTTAACATTAATTAAAATTTGAATTAATTCCTCTTTGTTAAACTCTGGAAATTTAGAATTAAGAAAGTCCTCAATTTCTTTTTTAATGTCTGATATTTCGCCTCTTCTTTCTTTTATATTTGAAATACTTCGATTTAATCTTTTAACAATTCTATAATTGATGTAAAGAAATAATGGTGAAAGGGCGATTAGAATTATTATCAAAGTCTTAAAAGTCATGAGACTTTGTTTCATTTGTTCTAATTTATCAATAAAAGCAAAGACTTTGTCTCCTATTGTAGCATATAAACCTACTCCGATAACTGCAATTATGGCTGCCTGTTCTTCTTGTTTCATACAAAGTTACTCATCTTGCTGTTTACAAGCGCCCAAACTTCTGGATCTTTGAGAATCCTTGTCATTAGAGTATTCATTTCATCTTGTTTGATGTCTTTCTTTAGAATTTCATTAGCTTCCTCTTTCTTTAAGACTAATCCACATTGCTTACAAAATTTGTTAATTGGTGTGTTAGTTGTTTCACATCTTATGCATTGAATTGGCGAGAAACTGGATTCTTTTTCTTCTTTCTCTATCGTTATGCCGTTTGCTTGAAGCACAGCTTTGTCTGTATCTTTTCCTGACATGTGTACATAAATCGCTGCCATTGATGAGCCTTGCACCCAACCTAGATATTGTTTCATTGAGGCTTCGCTCATAATTGAAGCGAGTTGAGTGGCTCGACTGTGTCTAAGTAAATGAGGATGGATTCTTTTCTTTATTCCTGCTCTTTTTGCTGCGAGTTTTAAAATTGCAGTTATTCTGTTATAACAAAGGAATTCTCCTTGAGGATTATACCATAAACAAGCGTTGGGATCATCATTTTTCGGATGTTCGTTAATCCATCTTTGTAATAGTGAAGCACTACTTACTACTAGGATTTTTCTCATTCCTGTTTTTCCGCTTATTGTTATTCTTGCTCCATATTTTTCAAAAGATACATGCTTAATCTGCATTGTACCTATTTCTCCGACTCTTGCGCCTGATTCAGCTATTGTTGAGATTAGGGCTTTGTCTCTTATTGTTTCACAATGTTTGATTATTGATACAAATTCATTTTCTGTTAAGAGTTCTTCTGGCAGTTTGCTATGTTTATGTCCCATTTTGAGAGACATCCATTTTACTTCTGGAGGATGAGGATCATCTTTACTACAACCCCTGACAAAGCGGTAGAAACGCCTGACAATAAGCCTAAATCCTCTTTTGGTATGTTCGCTTAAGTCTTTCTGATTAATT
>CAYMJZ010000102.1:0-2199 GCA_964391445.1 Candidatus Woesearchaeota archaeon | reverse complement strand
AATGAATCTATTAAATTAGAAAACAATAAAGAAATTACTGGAGAAATAGAAATTCATATAGAATTTAATGGTAAAATAGAAGGAAACCTTATAGGATTATATAAAAGTAAATATGAACACAATGGAAAAGACAATTATCTTCTAACCACTCAATGCGAGGCTCCGTATGCCAGAAAAATATTTCCATGTTTTGATGAACCGAATAAGAAAGCAACATTTGATTTAACAGTGACAATCGAAAAGAATCTTGTCGCTATAAGTAATATGCCATCTGATTCTGAAAAAATAGACGGCGAAAAAAAGAAAATAACTTTCAAAACAAGCCCTAAAATGTCATCTTATTTATTTTATTTAGGAATAGGGAACTTTGAATTCAAGGAAAGCAAATACAGAGATGTTAAAATAAGAATCGTAACAACTCCAGGTAAATCCAAAAATACTTCTTTTGCAATGGAGCACACAAAAAGATATTTAGAGTACTTTGAAAAATATTCTGGCATAAATTATCCCTTAGAAAAATTAGATATGATTGCTATTCCAGATTTTGCAGCAGGTGCAATGGAAAATTGGGGAGCAATTACATTTAGAGAAATACTATTATTAGTAGATGAAGGTAAAACTTCTGTGGCTATAAAAAAAAGAGCAGCCGAAGTCATAGCTCATGAGTTGTGGCATCAGTGGTCTGGTAATCTAGTAACAATGGACTGGTGGAATGATTTGTGGTTAAATGAAAGTTTCGCAACATATATGGCTTACAAAGCAGTAGCAGATTATAAACCGGAGTGGAAAGTTTGGAATGACTATGTTTCTGGAGAATTAGCAACAGGACTATTCAAAGATTCTCTTAAAACAACTCATCCAATTGAAGTTGAAATAAATAATCCCGATGAAATCGAAGAAGTTTTTGATGAAATAAGTTACGATAAAGGCGGTTGTGTCTTAAGAATGCTTGAAAATTATATTGGTGAAGAATTCTTTAGGCAAGGAGTTTCTCATTACTTGAAAAAATATTCTTATTCCAACTCAAAAGCTTCTAATTTATGGGAAGCAATAGCTGAAGTTTCAAAAAATAATAAAATAAAATCTATAATGAAATCGTGGATCTCAGAACCAGGACATCCTCTAATTTCAATAGAAAAAACAATTAATGGAACAAAAATAAGTCAGAAAAGACTGAATAAAGAAACATCTCAATCTTGGTTAGTCCCTCTATCAATCCTTGTAAATAAAGAAGTTCGAAAATATCTTTTAGAAAAGAAGGAAGAAATATACAAATTGAAAGATGACATTAAAGTAAATTATGAGCATTTTGGATTTTACAGGACAAAATATTCTAAAGATTTACTTGCTAATTTAGGAAAAATGATTAAAAATAAACAACTAAATGATTTTGACAGATTGGGTGCTGAAAATGACTTATGGGCACTCTGTAATATTTCAGAAGAAACAGTAGAAAATTATCTTAGATTTATGGAAAACTATTTGGAAGAAACAGACTATACAATTCTTTCAGAAATATTAGGGAGTATTAAAAAATTAGACAGAATTTATTATTATGAACCTTGGTGGCCAAAAACAAAAGAAAAGATTACTAAGAAATTCCTTCCTCTTTATAAAAAACAACTTCAAAAGCTAACTTGGAACAAAATGAATGGTGAATCATTTGAAGATTCTTTAATGAGAAATTTAGCAATTAATTACTGCGGTTTTGCAAATGATTCTGAAACAATAAATGAGGCGAAAAGAAGGTTTGACAGTAAAGAATTTGATTTAGATATAGCAAACGCAATATATACAATAATCTCAATTAATGGAAACAAAAAAGATTTTGATAACTTTTTATCTAGGTACAATAAAGAAAAAGATGTAGAATCACAACTAAAGTTGCTTTCAGCACTTTATCGTTTTAGAGATGAGAAATTACTAATAAATGCTTTAGACTTAGCATTAACAGATAAAGTAAGAATGCAAAATCTGATCTATGTTTTTGGAGAATCACAAACCAATCCAACTAGTCAAAAAGTATTGTTTAATTGGGTAAAAAAGAACTGGTTAAAATTAGAAAAATATTCTGAAAGCCATTATACTTTCAAAGCATTCATTAATTCTTTAGTAATATCTCAAGTTAATTCGGATTTTGGTAAAGAGATAAGAAAATTCTTTAAAGATAATAAAGTAAAGTATGAAATGACTCAGAAT
>CAYMJZ010000101.1:0-2266 GCA_964391445.1 Candidatus Woesearchaeota archaeon | reverse complement strand
ATTATTGCAAGTTGCTTTTGTTTATTTTTTCTCAGCTCTGTTGAAAAGTGGTGAAGATTGGTATCCTGATGGTACTGCAATATACTATGCTCTAAATCTTGACCAGTTTTCTACCCATCTAGGAAAGTTTTTGCTTAATTTTCCAGAGTTGATGCAAGGAATGACATTTTTTGTTTTATTTTTAGAAATGATTGGTCCCATTCTTTTATTTATACCCTTTTGGTTTAATAAAATCAGAATAACCACGGTTTTTGCTTTTTTTGCAATGTTAATTGGAATGGCCTTATGTATGAGATTAGGACATTTTCCATTTATAGGAATTGCATCTTTTATACTATTTTTACCGATGGCCTTTTGGGATAATCTATCTAAGAAATTTAAGATATTTGAATACAAAGAGGATTATAAAATTTATTCAAATAATCTAGATAGTTATAGCAGGATGATAAATTTAGTTGCTTTATTTTTTATAATCTACATATTCGCATGGAATATTCAGTCTCTTGAAAAATACAATGCTGTTCCTAACGAATTAGAACCTCTTGCTTTCAAATTTAGAATTGACCAACGTTGGAACATGTTTTCTCCTTATCCTTTGAAGGATGATGGGTGGTATATAATTGAAGGCACTTTGTCTAATGGAGAGATAATTGACTTAAGGACTAAGGAAGCTGTAAATTATGATAAGCCCGATCATGTAGCTTCAGTATATCCTCATGAACGCTGGAGGAAATATTTAATGAATTTATGGGATAAGGATTACTCACATCACAGAGAATACTATTTGAATTATTTATGTTATGATTGGAATAAAGATAATGATGTTAAGCTTTTGAGTCTTAAAATGACTTACATGCTTGAAAGGACACTTCCAGATTATCAGTTGCCATCAATTCAACCCGTTGTATTAAGAGAATTAGAATGTAAACCTTTAGAGTAACATTTAAATAGACTTATTTTTACACTTTTATGCCAATGACTAATGAGGCTTACTCTTTATTCATTGAACTAGACAAATGGATTACTATACAATAATCGAAAAGGCGAGAAAGACTGGAAAAGTCGATAAGGGAACTAACGAAGTTACCAAAGCAATTGAAAGAGGAGTTGCTAAAGCTGTATTTTATGCTGCTGATGTTTCCCCTAAAGAAATTGTTGCTCACTTGGCAGTTATTTCAAAAGAGAAGAATATCCCTTGTTTTGAAGTAGATTCTAAACAGAAACTTGGAGTTGCTGTAGGAATTCCTGTTTCAACAAGCGCTGTTGCAATAATCGAAGCTGGTGAAGCTGATAAGGAAGTTCAAGCATTAAACAAAAGAGGTAAGTGAAAATGGGCGGAAATAAACAGAGGCCTATGAAAGATAATTCTCAACAAGGACAGCCTTCTGCAGCTCCTAGCAAACTTTCTAATGAGCAACCTGCAAAAGCAATAGTTCAGAGACTTATTCTTAGAACTGGAGCTAGAGGAGAAATTACTCAAGTTGAATGTAAAATCATAGAAGGAAAAAATAACGGAAAAGAAATGAGGAGAAATGTTAAGGGTCCAGTAAGAATTGGAGACTTGATTACATTAAGAGAAACTGAAATTGAAGCTCGTAGAGTAAAGGGAGCTACAAAGGGAGCACAATCTTAAAATGAAATCATTAACAGAATCAGCCTGGCAACCTATTGAAACCGGATTTTTAGGAAAAGAAAGGTTACAACAGTGGGTAGAAATTTATTTTGGAGAAAAACAAGATTTAACTGGATTTGAAAGAAAAAATGTAGGTTTGGGTACAGAATTAAGAAATAAAAAAAGAAATGCAGGATATGCATTTGTAGGACCTATGCAATTAGATAGAGATTTTACAAGAAGAATGCAAGATCTTAAACAAATGTATCTTTCACAGGGAACAACTATATTAAGAGAATTTGTAAATCATCCAGATGAAATTGCAGGCTTTTCTTGGAGGGCTAATTAGAATATGACTGTAGCAAAATGTAATTTCTGTGGAACTGAACAAGAAGATTTTATAGGTACATATTTGTTAAAGAACGATGGCAGCACTGCTTATTACTGTTCAGGAAAATGTCAGAAGTCTGCTCTTAAATTAAAGAGAGATAGAAAGAGAGTTTCTTGGACTGAAGCTTACAGAAATGTGCATAAAAACGCACAAAAAAAGGCCTAATTTTGGCGTTTTATTCTAGTTTAGTTTATCGTCGATAAACATGCACTTTTGTGCATAAAGGTTTATAAAGGTGTTTTTCTATTTTGACTTACATGGCT
>CAYMJZ010000100.1:0-2317 GCA_964391445.1 Candidatus Woesearchaeota archaeon | reverse complement strand
ACACTGCCCTTGATATTATCTGGTATTAGTTCAGGAAGAATCATACTAATGACGCTTAATAATTCCTTTACTGAGCGCTTTTGTTCTTCTTGGCCACTGCCTATTAAATTACTAGCTAATGTATTCCATGCTGAAGTCTTTACGGCATCATTTGCAATATCGATTGTTAGTAATATTTGTAGCTTTCTTGCTAGAGAGCCTGAACCAAAGAGTTCATATATTAGATCATGATCTAGTATATTATTAGTTAACTGATCGTTTTCAATTTCAGACCAGAATAAACTGATATTCTCAATGAGTGTCCTTTTTGCTTTCTCTACAAGTTCCATAGGCATTGCTCCAGAAATACCAAATGGGAGACACATGGGATAGATTGCACTAATGGTTTTAACCATAGGCTCTATTGGTGTTCCAAATATCTTGGCCTTAGCAATTTCTACGGCTCTATAAGATAGTAATACGCGATAGACCAGTCCAGCGCGCCTGCCACTTAGCAGCGTTGCCTTAGTATTATTACTGTCTGCAGCGTCTGTGGTAAATGAGTTACTAACAATATCAAATGTTTTTAAGATTAAGTATCTTAATTTCTTCCCAGTTACTTCCTTCAATTCTTCATAAATCTTTGCAGATTCTTGAAGAAGTTCAGTAAGTTTCAATCCTATATTTGCCAACTTCTCATTAACTTTATTTGGATCATTTGATACATCCAAATCTCTCTTAGTTTTAGTCCAATACTTTAAGGCTACACCATCAAAGCTACCGGCTCTATATATAATCTTTTCCTTATCTTCTGTTTCCATATCCTTAAAATCTGGAAATTCTAGAAATAGACTATGCCTATCAACTAAAGCTTCCGACAGGATATTTGTTCCAGCATCTCCATATGGATTCATAGCATTGAATATGAAGAATGTTCCAGTTGGAATACCAAAACAAGTTCTATTCCTTAGAATTTCCAAAATATTGGATAACCTATCTGGTTCTGCTCTATTCAATTCATCAAAACTTACTAACTTTTTATTCCAAATAGTAGTTGGAGTCTCTATAAATTCCATTAATCCTTGCTTCATCTTATCTGGATTTGGAATTCCTAAGAGTTCTTCAAAATTTAGTTTTGATGAATCATAAATATGAAAGTTAAAGAGTTTTTCTTTATTTCCTAGGTGCTTTTTTTTAGATAATTCCCTAAGACAATTAGCTAGAACTATTACACATTCGGTTTTTGCCGTTCCTGGGGCTCCCATAAATAATATAGGGTCGCCAGTGAACAGACCGGTCAAAATTGCATTCTCGTTTTCTTCTGAAACACCGAAGATTTCGAGTTCTTGTAAAATCTTACTCATTTAACTAACTAACAACCTCATCTAGTAGGAATTTCTTGTAAGTGTTATACAACCAAAGACGTTTAGCATAATGCTCATCAGTTTTTGAAAAGAGTATTATTGCGCAATCTTGTAGACATGCTCTAAGTTTTGGTTCAAAACTTTGTCCTAAATATCCATCGCCATCTGTAAAAATTATACACTTCCTATATGAATTAGATAATATATGCTCTGCTACACAATCAAAAGAGGTTCCACCAGTAGAATCTATTTTTCCTTGTGCCAAATCAGACAATGCACCGTCTACAACCTTAGTTGAGAACTGATGGATAACTTTAATTCCTGGGTCTAATCTAGCGATTAGTCCTAGTATTTTTGGCATGTGTTCTGTTGTAGAACTAGATACGTCTAAATATATAGCTATAGACTTCTTACTAGTTGCTATTGCGGCCCTTTTAGAACTCCAAAGTAGAGGTGGATTCCCTATAGATAATCTAAATAGATCCCTATTAGATGGGTTAATTGGCAATATACTCTTACACTTCTTCTTTACTGGAAAGAAGGACTTTAACACATTAACATTCTTCTCTATACAAAAAACAGATAGTAATTTTCTTGAGATATGTAATTGTGTCTTAATAGTGTTAAGAATAGATTGATTAGGATCAATTTTTCCTTGGCCGCATCCCTTAGTTGAGGCATTACGTTCCAGGTCTTCTTCCATGGAACCGCGTAAGCTTTCTAAAAAGTTCTTATCTAATGGTTTTTGCCCTTCTTTGGAATGACTTCCAATAAATTTGATGTTTATTCTTATCTTAGGTATTAATAATTCTAATGATGAAAATATTACATCATAATCGATCATCTTTTCTTTCCATACATTATGATATAATCTTTGATATTTTCTTAGAGATGTCTTTTCTAATTGACTATTTGGCTTTAAAAGAAATGACAGTCCTCTGTTACTTTTATAAAATTTCTCAAAGAATGTCATC
>CAYMJZ010000099.1:0-2325 GCA_964391445.1 Candidatus Woesearchaeota archaeon | reverse complement strand
AATTGGTGAGCATTACAAAATTAATTAAAATATTTCACATATAATATTTCCAGAATAATTCATTTGATGATTCCATATACCGTAGCTCATGGAGTCAATCAGGTGATTCATGTAATCTACTGGCTCGTCTATCTTAACTCCGTTCTTATTTGTTTTCCATCTGTAATTCTTTAGCTCCCTTATAAGGTCTGCGCTTTCAGGATGAATATATAGTGGCTTCGACTTTATCTTGTTAATCCTATTCAGTATAGTTCCTTTGTCAGCCGAACGAATATTAAAACCTGCTCTTCTTATCTCTTCTATAGTCTTAGGGTCTGCACTATCTGCCCATATTGCCTTATTCCTATCTACTTTCTCAATTAGTATCTTAATTATGTCTGTAGTTATTAGTTGGCTTTGGCAATGCAACTGCTTTACCTGAACGCAATTATCCTTAAATGAAACCTTAGTTAAAGCAAATGGATCATTATATCCGAAGTCAACGCCATAGCAAAAGTCATCGGATTGTATTTGATCGGCTATTATGTAGTGATTGAATATACAGTCACCCAATGCAGCACGTTCACCTAATCCAAATACTTTGTAATACTCTGGGTCTGCTGACCTAAGTCGCTCTATCTCTTCTACCTGTTCTTTGGTTAGATATGGATTGTCTTTATAGGTGGTGATTATGTGACAGGCATTGTTTCGTTGCATTATGTCGTCATATAGCCAATGTTCTTCTCCTACTGGCTCTGACGGGTTGAAGTCAAAAATAGCTTTGTGTGATGTTCTAAATAATACCTGCCTTATTATTTCCTTGCTTGCATTATTAGGCTCATTGTACCAAAATATGTTCCTCTTTCTACCCCTCATCTTCATCTCATCGTCAGCCGAGTAGTAGTATATATAATTACCGAATAGATTATAAACCTTCTCGGTCATATTATGGTTATGTTCATTGTAAAGTCCGAATTTATTAAGCCTGTCAGTAAAATCTTTTAAAACAGTTGCCTTTAGTATTGGTAGGGAATCACGGCAAATGTCAAATTCAATTCCCGCCTTCTTGTACTTGTTGCAAATAAATATTATGAAGTCTATTATTGAATACGTCTTACCACTCCTTGTGCTTCCCTGCAATAAAAAGAATTTGTAGTTTGCCCAATTCTTATGAAGAAATATGTAATTAGGATTAAGCTGTTGATCCATTTGGTGATTGCTTCATCCATTCGGGAACATCTCCTAATGAGTGTTCTATATTCTGTTTTTCAACATATCCTCTAACCTTGCCCTTATTCTTTAGAAAGAACTTAATAGCATCCAGCTTTATAGACTCCGACCTGCTTCGCATAACGCTATTTAAACCTTCTTCCGCAATATCCAAAACCTCTTCTTCAATATCCTTTAAAATCTGCGGATGCTTCTCAGCCCTTTCTTTTACTGATTGTCTCGTATATTTTATTCCTAATTGTTTTTCAATCGCCCGCGCTGTCCTTGCGTATAGTCCTGCATTCTCTCTAAGAATGGCAAAGAAATTCTTATCAGATATTTTTGTGATGCGCTCCTTCCTAATTTTCTTCATTTTGTAAGGTTTAGTTAGGCTTCTGATTATTAATAATAAATGGCTTTCCGTTCTTCTTAACAATTATAGATGGATCAAGTCTAAGCACCCTGTCAATCGTAACCTGGGTATAGCCAATATTTTTTAATTGAGTAGCTAACTTACGTGGCTGCCCTTTCGGATTACCGCTTTGCCCTTTTACAAAAGGCTTGGCTCCCGGTGGTGTTACTCCTTTTTTAAATGGCATCTTCTATATTTTCTTGTAAATAACTTAAATCTATTTCAGGATAGTTTGCTTTTATGTTTTTGGGATTGCCTTTGTAAAATACTAAAACATTTTGATGAGACTTTCCTACTTTTCTTCCAATAGGGAAATTTCTCGACGTTTGCATAGCTACTGTTCCAACTGGTGTTGATAATATCATTTCATTATATAAAAGAACACCACAGTATACAAAAGATTTTATTGTATCACTAACAAAGTTTTGATAAAAACCTTTTTTATCCCTTACATCACCTACTACAAAAACAGCAAACCTATCTTGCTTTAACATTTCGCATGACTTGCGTATAATTTCACGATATACAGCAATAAAATCTTTATAAGACATATTACTCAAATCTTCTTTTTTATCGCTGTAAACCTCTAAATCAGCATACGGTGGACAACTGAATAATAAGTCTGCTTCATATCCTTTTGCAATAGTATCAATGTTTAGTGAATCGCCACAAGTCCACGTTGGATATATTTCTGCATCCTGCAATACTTCTTTAGCGTTTATACG
>CAYMJZ010000098.1:0-2442 GCA_964391445.1 Candidatus Woesearchaeota archaeon | reverse complement strand
AAATAATTGATATTCGAGGTGATATAAGAGATTATCAAAAATTAGAAGAAGTATTCTCTAATTATCAACCTGAAATAGTTTTTCACTTAGCCGCTCAGGCAATAGTATTAACAGGTTTTGAAAATCCACGCGAAACTTTTGATACTAATGTGCAAGGGACAGTGAATATACTTGAAGCTGCAAGAAAAACCCCTAGTGTAAAAACAATGATAATAGTAACAAGCGATAAATGTTACAAAGATCAAAATGTAGCTTGGGGGTATAGGGAAAACGATACTTTAGGAGGTAGTGATCCATATAGTGCTAGTAAGAGTATGGCTGAGCTAGCAGTTTACTCATATCAAAAATCTTTTTATGATTCTTCAAAAGACCTTGCAGTTGCTTCAGTTAGGGCTGGAAATGTTATTGGCGGAGGAGATTTCGCGGACTTTAGATTGGTTCCCGATTCAATGAAGGCGTTGATGTCTAATAGCCAAATCAAAGTAAGAAATCCTTCGAGTGTTAGGCCTTGGCAACATGTACTTGTTCCATTGAGCGGTTACTTAGATATTGCTGCTAAAATGCAAGGGAATAGGCAAGAGTATAATGAATCATGGAATTTTGGGCCAATAGAAAAATCAGGAATAACCACTGCAGAACTGGCAGATAAAATAGTAGAGTTTTGGGGCAGTGGATCATGGACACATGTCAAGCAAGAAAATCCGAAAAAGGAAACTATGATGTTGAAACTGAATTGGGACAAAGCAGCACATTTTCTTAACTGGTCTCCGGCTTATAATTATGAAGAGGCACTTAAATCTACGGTAGATTGGTTTAAGGAATATCATAATAAAAAGACGGATTTATACAAATTATGTATAAATCAAATAAAACATTATACTGAAAAAGCTCGCGAAAAAAAAATTCAATGGGCTTTAGATAATTGATTCTTAATATAAATTAAGGACTCGCGAATTTTGGGAGCCTTATATTTTAGAAATCCTCTAATTTTTGAAGAATTGGTTCCGTTATTTAAAGGGCGTTTAGCTATTTGGTTAAAATCTTTAGTTAAAGTGCTCTCAAGTAGATTCCTATTTAATCCGAATACCTCTGCTATAAGTAATGAAAATTGATATCTATCTATAGTTTCAGGACCTGTAGCAACATATACTCCTTCTAGATTAAGATCAATAGCACGACTAACGTACTCGCATAATACATTTATATCTGTCGGGTTGCTTACCTGATCATAAGGTATTTTTTTCTTTTCTTTCAGCGAGAGAATTTGCATCAAAAAATTATTCCCTCCTTGATCATAACCAAATATTACTGTTGGTCTAAGGATTATCCAATGTTTAAGAGACTCAATTAATTTTTCAGCTTCTAATTTGGTTTTTCCGTAATAGTTCACTGGTCCAGTAGGAGATTTTTCATCATAATTATTTGTCAATCCAGAATAAACATAATCTGTGGAAATATATATCATTTTTCTATTATTTTCTTTACACCATCTTACAAGATTTTCTGTAACTAAAACATTAGATTTCCATGCTTCTTCTGGATGCGTTTCACAATAGTCTACAGAGGTTAAAGCGGCGGTATGAATTATAATATAAGGGTTTAATTCGTTTAGAATATCCTTCAAACCTTCATTTGTAATATCATATCTGTGAGTAGTTGTAGGGCTTTCTCTTCTGGAAATTCCATATACCTCATGTTTAGTTTTTAGAAAATTAAAAAAGTTTTTACCTACAAATCCAGCAGAACCAGTAACTAAAATCCTGGCCATTATCCGTGTTTAATATCCCAATTATATCCAATCTCTTTTGAAAATGGGTCAATGCGAGTCATTTCACCGGGAGTGTATGGGTGAGTTGCAATATTAATTACTAATGAGTCCTCCGTTCCTATCCCTTTAAACCCGTTAGCAACACCTGGAGGAACACTAACTCTTACATAATTGTCTTTGCTAATAAAAAATTCCATTATCTTCCCTTTAGTAGGAGAACTTTCTCTTAAGTCACAAACAACTAATTTTATTTTTCCAATTGGTACGACATAATTCAAAGTCATTTCTTTATGCACATGCCATGCCTTGATTACTCCAGGATGTACCCAAGAACCGTAAGTTTCCCCAAACTTCTTGAAATGAGGATCGTCATTACGCATCATGTGATAAATAACTCCTCTTTCATCAGGAATACGATTCATTGGAGTTACTATGACTCCTTCTATATGATTTACAGTATTAGTCATAATTTTTTAGGAAATTGACTATATAAAAAACTTCCTAGTCTAAAGAAAGTTTAAATAAAGATGGGTCGGACTAAAATTATGAAAGGTATATCAATAGTCCTTAACCTATACCAACCTGATAAAACAGTGCTTAAAAAAATTTTAAGTTCTTTTGGAAAACAGCAAATAAGTGAACCTTTAGAGCTAGTGATAGTTAATAAGAAAACA
>CAYMJZ010000097.1:0-2453 GCA_964391445.1 Candidatus Woesearchaeota archaeon | reverse complement strand
GCATTAAAAAGAAACGGAAAAAAGATCACATGAGAGTAGTACCAGATAAACTGGGTTTTGGATTGAAAGAGATCCAAGAAATGACTTTCGATGATGCAAAAAGACTGGCTAATTCTATGGAGTTAGACCTAATTTGCATCAACGAGAAGCAAGATATCTATACAATTACCAACGGAGAAAAGTATAGATATATGTTGAAAAAGGTGCAAAAACCTAATAAACAGAAGAGAATGAAAACTATAAAGGTAAAGAATGCTATTGGTGAAGCAGACTTATCTAGAAAGTTGGAAGAAATCTTATTGTTTAAAAAAGAGGGGCATCCTGTTCGCATTGAAATTGGAATTAATCCAAGATACAACAATGCAGTAGTAAAGAAAAGATTGAATTTGTTTTTGGTAGAACTTGCAACACATTATAAATTTGCTGTACCAGAAATGAATGAAAGAGTAACAATAATAAATATATGAGTGATATGCATTTAGTAGGCGTATATGGAACCTTACGCCAAGGATACGGAAATCACAGACTTCTACAAGAACCAACTACAGAATTTGTTGGTACAGGTAGAACTGTGGAAACTCTGGTTCTGCAACAGGCTGGTATTCCATATGTATCCAGGGAAAAAGTCAACAGACCTGGTTATAAGGGAAGTAAGGTCGTTATCGAAGTATACAAAGTAACTCCTACTACCCTGCGTAGGCTGGACTCCCTTGAAGGCCATCCTGATTGGTATTTCCGTGCAGTAGTGCCAGTTCAATTAGAAGACGGTTCTATCGTGGAACCTGAAATTTATTTGAACGAAGGCTCTTCAGCTACGGAGAATCCAACAGGAGACTATAATACGAAGTCGTGGTAGGTAGCAGAGAAGCTTTGCAAACAGAGGCCCTGAATGAGTGGTTAAAGCTCAGGAGGGGCCTTCTTGTTCTACCTACTGGAACCGGTAAGACAAAGGTAGCTATAGATGCTATAAAGACTATAAAGCCAAGAAAAGTTTTGGTTATAGTTCCTACCGAAAAACTACGTGATGTTACTTGGCCAGACGAACTAAAGAAGTGGGGATTAAAAAAGAAATTGGAAATAGTATGCTATGCTTCCTTAGCTAAAATTAAAAGAAGAACTTTCGACCTGGTTATCATGGATGAAGCACATAGAATCACAGAAAATAACCGTGTATTCTTTGAGAATAATAAGGTGAAGTATGTATTGGGAATGACAGCGACGAATCCAAAGGACAAGTATGATTTATTAAAAGATATATGTCCTATAGTTTATTCAGCAAGTCTTGACCAAGCAATAGACGCTGGTGCAGTAGCAGATTATGAAATAGAAATAATTTATCTTAACTTAGATGATAAAGAAAAGTATATTTCTGCTGGTAATGCAAAGAATAGGTTTTTAACAACAGAAGTTGGACAGTATAAATTTCTTAACCAAAGGATCAATAAGATGCGTTATTCTGGTAAAGATGTACCTGAATTCTTCTACATGAATAGAATGCGCTTCATATATAATCTTCGGTCAAAAACAAGGTTAGCCAAGGATTTAATTGAAAGGCTTCCAGAACAGGAAAGACTTTTAATATTTTGTGGTTCTATAGAACAAGCAGAAGAGGTATGTGATAATTTTTATCACAGTAAATCTAATGATACTGCTTTATCTAATTTCATTACTGGTAAGATAAATAAGCTTAGTGCAGTAAAAGCGTTAAATGAGGGAATAAATATCCCTAAAATAGATGCTGCCCTAATTGTACAGTTAAATTCTAAAGAATTAGACTTGGTGCAGAGGATAGGAAGAGTGCTAAGAACAGATAAAAGTAAACCAGCAAAGGTTTATATACTTGTATCTATAGGTACACAAGACGAAGTTTGGGCTAATAAAGCAACTGCTTACTTTGACCAAACAAAGATAAAGAAGACATACTATGGACGATGACTATAAGATCATACTTTATATAATACAGAAAGAAAAGGGAACCAAGTTTGTTGAAAGAAACAATGACCATAATAATATCCCTAACCGACAGTTAGCAGCAGCAGGATTTAGCTTATACAAGATTAAAGAAAATTATCTTTTTAATCTGAAAAGCTTTGTTTCTGACAATGCCGCCTTTAGTGCTAAAGAAGGAAAGCTCATTATAGGATCGCCAGTTATGATCTTAAAACAAGTAAGGTATGAAAGATATTGACGCTGGCATCGTAGACTTTATTCTTGAGGTTGTAAAAGATGCCCAGGAAACAGAGGAATATGCTGTAATGGAAAATGCCTTTGTTTATTTCTCTAGGTATATTGAACCATTTACTAGAAAAACAGTAAAGTTATTTATAACAAGAGATTCATATGATGGGTTTATTTCATCACAGGGGGCAATAGATTTTAAAAATGGATATTTTATCCTTTCTGATAAGGAAAGAATCATTGAAGAATTAATAAGAAAACATGGATGATCCAAT
>CAYMJZ010000096.1:0-2618 GCA_964391445.1 Candidatus Woesearchaeota archaeon | reverse complement strand
TTTGCCTCTGCTTGAGGATAATTAGGACTTTGATAAGTAGGGTATCCATACTCTTGATCCCATAAAACACATATTGCTTCTCTTCTTTCTTGTCCTGAAGTCAAAGGCCAAATATAATTACAATCTGCTCTTTTATCCAGATTGGTAAAATTACTACATCTTAGGTTAGACGGACAAGCAGTAGCTACCTGCAATAGCAATAACCAAATAAAAATTCCTATTGCAAGAGCATATGCTGTTTTTTTGAGTTTATTCATACTAGATCATAAACTGCACAAACCAAGGTGCTGCCCAGATTATTGCTAACCCTATGAACACATACATTATAGTATTCTTTGAGCTTTCACGCTTTCCAGGATCAGAACCACTAGTAATGTAACTAACTCCTGCAAGAACAAGCATTATTACTGCAATGAAAGTTGCAGCATACTTGATCAAATTATAGATACGAATAATCGGCTCAAGTATTGTATTGAATGTTTGTTGCTCTTCTTGGGTTATAGTTCCATTAAACTGTGCGCTAACTATTTGTAAAGCAAAGATATAAGCAATAATTGCAAAGGCAACGAGTTTTTGTACCTTCATTCTTTCACCTCCTTTTCAGTTGATTGTTCTCGCCACTCATCTAGGTAGGCTTTAACTTTGCGAAATCTCTCTAATTGTTCTTCGTAATTATTATCGTACTTCCATTTTATGAAAGTAAGGCAGTTTTCACAAAACTCAGTATCTTCTCTATTTTCTGTTTCGCATATAATGCAAAATTTCATGTCTGTGCTGTGATCTAAGATCCTTATAGGCAATCAGAAGATAAAGTGTCAACACAAGGGTTGACACTTTAGTATGTTGGTAGCAAGTAGTTGTCTTCTGACACGTTATAAAATATAATTTTCAAATAACAAAGATGAAAATCAATCACATCTATTTAGGAGATGCAAAAAAAGTTCTGAAATCTTTTCCCAATGAGAGTATAGATATGATTATGACCTCTCCACCTTATTGGGCGCTTAGAGATTATGGGGTTAAAGAACAGTTAGGGCTTGAGAACAATTTTTCTGAATATCTCGATAGACTCTGCAATATTTTTGACGAGGCTAAAAAGGTTTTAAGAGACGAAGGAACTTGCTGGGTAAATTTAGGAGACACTTATGCTGGAAGTCAATCTACAAATAGCTCTGTAAGCTCAATTAACCAACTTAACACCCATATAACCAAGGCTTACAGAAAAGAAGCTTTAAACAAAAAGGTTAAGGGAATCCCAAATAAGTCTCTTAGTCTTATCCCTTTTAGATTTGCTCTAGAAATGATAAATCGTGGTTGGATTCTAAGGAACGTAATTATTTGGCATAAGCCAAATTGCATGCCTACAAGTGCAAAAGATAGATTTACAGTTGATTTTGAATACTTATTCTTTTTTGTAAAATCCAAGAAATATTACTTTAGACCACAGTATGAACCTCATTCAGAAGATTCTATAAGAAGAGCAGAATACGAAAAGAGAAGAGTTGACTGCGGGAAAGAAAATAGTAATGTAGGAGCTAAATCAGAGAAATATGGAATGCCTGCAAGAATTGTAAAATTGAATCCGTTAGGCCATAATAAAAGAACTACTTGGACAATCCACACAAAAGGATTCTCTGGAAATCATTTTGCGACGTATCCTGAAAAGTTGTGCGAGATTCCAATAAATGCAGGGTGCCCTGAAAATGGAATTGTTCTTGATCCTTTCTTTGGTGCAGGAACCACTGGACTGGTTGCAGTTAAGCAAAATAGGAGATTTATCGGCATTGAAATCAACAAATCCTATGTAAAATTAGCCAAAAAGAGGATAAAAGATGGAACTAAATAAGCTGATTTTAGGAGAATGCCTTTCAGAGATGAAAAAGATTCCCAATAATTCAGTTGATCTAATTATTACTGACCCGCCTTATGGGGATAATATTACTTATTATGGAGACAAAAAAATAGAAAACAATGAAAATCCTTTACTAAATTGCATGGCTTTGGTGGAATCTTATAGAATCTTAAAGAAAAACAAAACAATGTATAACTTTACCAATTGGAAGCATCTATCATTTCTTACTGATTTTATTACCAAGTATACTAAGTTTAAGATAAGGCACGTGGTTGTTTGGAAAAAGCCAAACTTCGGAATGGGTTATGCATTCAGGCATCAGTTTGAACTCATTCTAGTATTGGAAAAAGGAAATCCTAAGTATAACCTGACTAATTTCTCAAATGTGCAGGAATCTAGGTTTATTTCTGGTAAATCTATACATCCACACCAAAAGCCATTAGATTTGCTAACTAAAATGGTTAAACATAGTTCTAAGGAAGGAGACTTAGTATTTGATCCGTTTTGCGGTAGCGGTTCTACCTGCATTGCTGCCAAAGTTAATAATCGAAACTGGTTAGGTATAGAACTTGATTCTAAGTATTTGCAAATAGCTAAGGAAAGATTAGGAGATAATAATGGATTTAATTGAAGAAAAGAAGACAGATATTGATAAAATGATAGAAAAATTAGAGATTATTACAGATTACTTTATGAAGATCCATACAAATTCAGTTACTTCACATCAAATGGATCAAATATCCTAGTGTGCGGCCCGCGCATATTG
>CAYMJZ010000095.1:0-2619 GCA_964391445.1 Candidatus Woesearchaeota archaeon | reverse complement strand
GGATCCTTTGTATGCATTATAACAAGTTCCTTTCTCATCCTCTTTAATTCATTCAAAAGAGAATCATTGCTTTCAGCACTTTTACCTCCGACAACAAGTTTCCCAGATTTAGTAAAAAACCATCTATATTTTTTGTAATTAATCATAATCAGACAGGATGTAAATTACCCCATTTTTCCAAGGCCATTTTCAATTCAGGATTGTATTTTGCATGCTCTTGTAATGTTTCTCCCTCATGCCAAGCATCAATTGCTTGTCTAGATGCCATAGCTCCGGCTCTTGTTCCTTTTGGATGCCCATGTATTCCTCCAGAAACTAAAATGACGCACTCATCACCAAATATTTTCATTAAATCAGGAAGTAAACCAGGATGGACTCCTCCAGAAGAAACGGGGAATGCTTGTTTCAACCCATACCAATCTTGTTTCAGTCTTATATTTTTCTTTTCATCAATTTTTTCTTTACGTAATGTATCAGAAACATTTGTAACTTCTTCAGCAGTGCCAGATAATTTTCCTACAACCGTTCCAGCATGTATTTGATCAACTCCGGCCATTCTCATCAATTTAGCAAGCATATACATAGACATTCCATGCTTAGGATTTCTATCAAACATCGCGTGCATTGCTCTATGAGCATGTATAGCCATTCCATAATCTCCTAAAGTATTTCTTAAAGTTTGAACTGCAGAATATCCAGTAACAACGACGTCAATCATTGCATGTTTAAATCCATAATTATGAAGCAACTTGGCACGTCTTTTCATTTCATCAGTTTCAGCAGTAATATTAATATAAGCATCTTTTATATCTCCAGTTGCTTTTTCAGCCTTATCTCTTAATGACGCAATATATTTTACTCTTTTATCAAAATTATTAAATGAAGTAGATGTCAAATTCTCGTCATCTTTTACACAATCAAATCCACCCATCCAAGTTTCAAATCCTATCTCTGCATGTTCTTTATCTGTGAATCCAATTTTCGGTTTAGGAACTGATCCAAGTATAGGTCTATTGTATACTTTCATCATCTTTCTTATTCCATGCATTCCTTGTCTAGGGCCAGGAAAACTTCTGATATAAGATTTAGGAAACTGAATATCCATTAATCTCAAATTCTCAAGAGCCTTCATTCCAAATATATTTCCTCCAATTCCACTAAGTAATTGGGGAAGATTTCCTTTCTCCCACAAATCTAAAGGGTAAGCGACCTTGACATAATTTCCATCTCTATGATACGGGTGAGCCATTAACTTTCTCATTCTAGGAGGCATCTTAAACAAAGTAGTCCATGTTCCAGTAGAACTTTCAGATGCAATTCTTCCTATAGCTTCATCAACAGGAACACTTTTAGCAGGTTCAAAATAAAATAATGCAACTAGCTCATCATTCTTTGGCTTGTAGTGTGGATCTACAAATTCCAAATACCACTCAACTTTTTTCTCACCCATTTTCAAATAAAATATCTCTAAGATTTTATAAATGTATTTACAATATTCCTTCTCTTGCCACTTCTAATATGAATGCATCGCCGCTTGATGCTTGTTGTTCTTCTTTCAATTTCATATCAACGTTAACTTTCTGAGTGCATCTTGCAGTTCCAGATGGAACATCAATTTCAATTAATGAGAAAGCAGTTGATCCAGAAAAAGTATCAAAATTATTCCAATTGTTTACTCTAGTTACAAATAATCCCTCAGCTCTTTCTTTTCCAAGTATTCTCAAACAATTTTCATTTGAGTCATCTGCTAAAGAAATTCTATATTGTAAAGTGTCTCTAGTAATCGAAGCACCATCAGGATGTTGAGCTCCTACAGCTACATTAAATCTATCTCCTGGTTTTACTTCAGCAATTCCTGCAGAACCTAATTTAACAACAACATTACCTTGGCTGTTTCCAAACAAATTCAAAATTTCACTTTGCACTTGTTCATTTAATTCATCAACAGTACCAGTAGAACCAGCAAATATTGTTCTAACCAAAACTAATCCTAAAATCAACATACTCATTCCAATAACTATAACAACAATAGTTCCTATAGAAAGTTCCAATGCTCCTTCTCTATTTTTAAGATTCATAGTTAAGCTGGAAGTCCTTGCAGACCAGCAACTGCGTCACTAACATACATAGATATGTAAATTGCAAATGCGATTCCCAAAACAAAACCTACAATATTCAGTATTAATCCCCACTTTGACCATTTATTACTAGCTTTCTTCTTCTGATTAAGTGAGAAGAAAAATCCTATCAATCCAAGTAAAATTCCAGGAGCACCAGACAAAATAGACATTATTCCAAATATAACTCCTACAACACCAGAACTATTATCGTGATGCATAATCTCTTTATCAATCATCTCTTTCTTCATAAATTGAAAAACAAGCAGATGTTTATAAATATTCCTAAGAAATATCTTGTTTTGGATTTCTTAATTTGCTTAATCCGTAAGACTTGGCACATACATACAAATTACAATAAAAAACATTTATTAGCCCATGCTATCAAGTAAATAAATGAGAAAAGGAGTTTCACCTATAATCGCAACAGTAATTTTGATAGCAATTACAGTTACATTAGGCTACATAGTATACAATTCAAGCACAGAGTTTATTGCTCAGC
>CAYMJZ010000094.1:0-2629 GCA_964391445.1 Candidatus Woesearchaeota archaeon | reverse complement strand
CAGGCATAGGAATGGCAATGGCTAAAAAATTAAGAAATGATTCTGGCAAAATATATGTCTTAATGAGCGACGCAGAATGTCAAGAAGGTACGACTTGGGAATCTTCTCTAATCGCAAACCATCATAAGCTAGATAACCTTGTAGTTATAGTTGACAACAATAAAAAGCAAACTCTTGGCTATACAAAAGATATTCTCTCATTAGAAGATTTAGGAAAAAAATTTGAAGCTTTCAACTGGGAAGTTAGGAGAATAAATGGTCATTCCTTTGAAGAATTAATAAACGCCCTCTCAAAACCAGTAACACGTGGCAAGCCTTTGATGATTGTTGCAGATACAATAAAAGGAAAGGGTGTAAAATTCATGGAATCAGATCCATCTGGTTGGCATAATGCTATCCCATCTGAAGAACAACAAAAAGAATTTCTTAAGGAGTTATCATGAGAAAAATATTTGGAAAACTTCTTGTAGAATGGGCAGAGAAAGATAAGAATATAGTTGTTTTAGATGGAGATTTAGGTAGGGGAATGTTCGAGGAATTTAAATCTAAGTTTCCTGAACGGTATTTTAATATGGGGGTTTGTGAGCAATCTATGGTAAGTGTTGCAGCAGGTCTTGCATTAGAAGGCTATACTCCATTTGTATATAGCATCACTCCATTTTTACTAGAAAGACCATTTGAACAAATAAAAATAGATATAGATCATCAAAAAACTAATGTCAAGTTAGTAGGATTTGCAGATTATCCGGGGATGGGCCCAACCCATGCAGAACTAGATTGGAAAGCAATAAGTACTTGTTTGAAAAATACTAAATGTTTCTTCCCAGTAGGTGGAGAAGAAGAAGCAAGGAAAGCTCTTGAAGAGGCATATAAGTTTAAAGGGCCTGCAATAGTCTCTTTGAAGAAAGTAAAACAATGAAATCTCAAAATTCTAGTTATAATTCTAATTTTTATAAAGATCAAAAAGAAGGATCTCTTAATTCTGCTAAAGAGATAGTTCCATATGTAATGAATCTAGTTAATCCTAAAAGCGTAGTCGATGTTGGGTGCGGAATAGGAACATGGTTGAGCGTATTCAAAAGTAAAGGAGTCAAAAAGGTAAGAGGAATAGATGGAAAGTGGGTAAATAAAAACCAATTAATTATCTCAAAAGAAGAATTTATTCAATCAGACTTAAATAACCCTGTGAATTTAAATTCTAAATTTGATTTAGTCATCTCTTTAGAAGTTGCAGAACATTTACCAAAAAAATCAGCAGACAATTTTGTAGATTACCTAACTAATCTAGGAGATATAGTATTATTTTCTGCAGCAATTCCTTATCAAGGAGGAACAGATCATATTAATGAACAATGGCAAGATTACTGGGTCAAGAAATTTGAGAAGAAAGGTTTTCTCACAATAGATTGCATACGTAAAAATTTCTGGAATAACTCTAAAGTTTCATTCTTCTATGCTCAAAATATGCTTTTATTTGTCAAACCTTCTAAAATGAATAAATTATTAAGAAAAGAGCATGATCAAACAAACATGAATCAAATTTCTATAGTTCATCCCAGGAGATATCTTGATTTAGGTATGCAGAAAGAAAAAATATTCAAGTTTATTCCAAAACCTTTCAAGAAATTTTTATCTTACTTATCAAGATAGTTATCTCTTAATTTTGGCTTTTTTTACTATGCTCTTTATTATCTCTAAATCCTCTTTATCAAATATTTTAAAAGAATATATTAAAAATAAGTAAATAAGGATAATTATTGACCCAACCAATAAACTTTGAAATAACGCTATTTCTTTATCAAATAATAATAAAAATCCTATTACAAGTCCGGCAAAAGAAACCACAAATAATCTTACAACTCCTGATTTTATTATATTGAACTTATAGGCTCTTTTTATTTGATAAAATGCAGTTATTAAGAAAGCAGCTTGTGTTAGTATTGTTGTTAATGCAGCTCCAACCATTCCATATTTAGGTATTAAAATTATGTTTAAAAATAAGTTAATTGTAGCAAATACTATAAAATCTACTAAAACTGTTTTAGTTTTTCCTTTTATTGATAAAAGATTAGTAGCTAAACCCATAGTTCCAGAGAAAAGTGCTCCAATCGAGAGCAATCTTAATGTCCCAGCAGCACCTATAAAATCAGGCCCGAATAATATATTCAGGATATGATTTGGAAAGAAGAATACTAAGAGAAATACTGCGATGTTTAAGATATATATCCATTTTACGACTTGTCTAGTAAGCTGAGCAATAAGTTCTTTCTTTCCTTGAGAGTATTTGAAAGAAATTAATGGAAAGAACATCTGCATAAATAAGTCAGGTGCTATTCCAAATAAAGAGGTAATTGTTATGGCTGCACTATACAGCCCTACAATTTCGACAGAGTCAAAATAACCAAGCAACAAAGAGTCTGTCCAATAAAATGCATTATATAATACACTTGTAAAAAGCAATGGCCAGGAATAAGACATTGCTTGTTTGAGTATTCTTTTGTCTTTACTACTTTCTTTAACCTCCAATGTATTCAAGTCTTTTTTAGAATAATACCAAGAAAGTAAAAGCAATCCACTAAATGTAATTACATAAGACAAAGAAATAGACAAGATACCAAAGCCCTTCGTT
>CAYMJZ010000093.1:0-2645 GCA_964391445.1 Candidatus Woesearchaeota archaeon | reverse complement strand
TTCTCTCCTTATAACTCTTACGTTATCCATTTTTACTGTAACTGGGATTGGAACTGCAGCTCCAAGCAATGAAACTACTATCTCTTGCTTCTTCTTGTCTATTCTCATAACTTTACCTTTTTCGTTCTTGAAGTGATCTGCAATCATCTCAACAATGTCTCCAACTTCGATGTGGAAGTCTTGAACTTCTGGTTTAATCATGTTTTTGACTTCATCGTATGTAACTGTCTTTCCAATTATTCCTTTTACATACGGCAAATTGAATGCTGCTTCTTCAATTGTATCTCTGTCAGCTGCTTCAATAATTAGATAACCTTTCAATCCATGAGGTCTTGTAACAGCATATACTTGAAGAGATTTAGAAATAGCTCTTTCATGGATCATTTCCATGGCTCTTTCTTCTTTGTTTGTTGTGACTTTTATGATGAAAATCATTTTATTCAGTTCCGACTACGACTTGATTAACAAGAAGTAGTACTTATGATGATTTTATTGGGTATATAAACTTTACTTTGAAAAAGAGAAATATAACTAACCAAATATTTTCATTATTATCCCTATAAGAAAACCTACAAGGCCTATTGCTAATATTCCTAGAGCAGATATTTTTGATATTGTTCTGAATTCTTCTTTTGATGGCTTCTTAAGAATTGTCCATACTCTTCTGCATTGACCAAAAAAAGATTTTAATTTTTCCATAATATCTTTGAGATTAGAGCGTTTAAAAAACTATTCTTCGCCGATGAAGTTTATTCCTAACTCTGTTCCTAGAGATGTATTATCTCCTTTAGTATTATATTCTGAACTTTTTCCAACTATCTGCGGACTTTTTACACCTGTAACTATAAGCAATACTTTGATGTTCTTTTCCATGTCGGGAGATATTTTAGCTCCAGAGATTATTTTTGCATCTGGAGCAACTTTGGAGCTTACTCTTTCCATTACTTTCTTGTATTCGTCAAGAGACATGTCTGGACCTCCAATAATATTTACTAGAGCCCCTTTTGCGGATTCAATATTCACATCTAGAAGAGGGTTGTGAATAGCGCGCTCAACAGCTTCAACTGCTCTTTCATTTGCATTGTCTGATTCTCCAATTCCAATTAATGAAACTCCTCCGTTGGACATTACTGCTTTAACATCTGCAAAATCTAGGTTTACAAGACCTGCAGACGTAATTAATTCTGCAATTCCTTTGACCGCATTTGTTAAAATTTCATCTGCTACTTTGAAAGCAGTTTGTATAGGCAATTCAGGAGCTAACTCTAGAAGTTTATCGTTAGGAACTACTATTAATGTATCTGCAATTTGTTCTAATCTTTCCAAACCATATTGGGCATTTTCAATTCTCTTCTGGCCTTCAACTGTGAAAGGAAGAGTAACTACTCCTATTACAAGAGCTCCTTGTTTCTTAGCAATATCTGCAACAACTGGAGCTGAACCAGTACCTGTTCCTCCTCCTAAACCACACGTAATGAAAACTAAATCTGCATTTGCCAATCTTTTTTTTATTTCCTGCTCAGATTCTTTTGCGGCTTCTTCTCCTATTTTCGGGTTGCTTCCAGCTCCTAATCCTCCAGTTAGTTCGCGACCGATTAATATTTTGACGTCAGCATTTGTGTACAATAAATCTTGAGCGTCTGTGTTTATGGCAATTACTTCACAACCTTTGATTCCTATTTCTCTCATTCTAGAAACAGAGTTACCTCCACCACCACCACAACCAATTACCTTAACTCTTGCACCTTGTTTCTTAACCAGTTCTTCTAATTCTTTATCAATAGAAGATACGCTTCTTAATTCACCTTCTTTAAAATCGCTCACCATAATTTGCTAAATTAGAGTTAATTTATAAGGATTGTTATGCTTTTTGCTCTTGTTCTATTTTTTCTTGTTTTACTTCTTCAAATAGCACTTCTTTTCCTAAAAGTTCTTTGAACTTGTCTTGAGATTGCTTGATGAAGCTTTCTAGGATTTTAGGACCTTTTATTGTAACTTGATCGTTTGAGACAGATATTTCAGGAACAAATCTAAACAATAATTTACAAACTGTTTCTGCTTTTTCCTTTAAGTCAGTAACTATTCTTGAAATGTTGAATTTGTAAGTTATATCTTTTCCAGATAAGGGGTTGTTGAAATCTGTAATTACTCTTGCACCTGAAATAGTTATTACTTTAGCAAGCTGATTGTCAAAAACAAAGGACATTCCAGGAGATGGGTTTAATCTTTGAGCATGAAATACTTTTAGAGGAATTATTCTTACCAATTCTGTTCTTCTACTTCCAAAGGCATCTTTAGGAGACAGATTTACTTCGTATTGTTTGTTTATTTCTTTACCTTCTAGAAAATTGTCAAATCCCTTGACAACCATTCTTTCACCTATAATTACAATTGTTTTTTCAGGTTTTGCATCTTTGTGGACTTCTTTTACATCTTCTGTATTTGAATCAAAGACTTTTCCGTCTACAAGACCTGTGAATTTTAATTCTACAAAATCTCCTTTCTTTACATTTTGGGGATTATTCATCTCAATGTGTTAAAGACAAGCTTTAAAAAACTTTCATTTCTATATACTGTTAGGACTTAGAGACAAAGTTTATAAACGCTCTTTGGAAAAAACAAATATGGTATTAAAATTAATCAAT
>CAYMJZ010000092.1:0-2701 GCA_964391445.1 Candidatus Woesearchaeota archaeon | reverse complement strand
GAAGACTGTTTCAAAGTAAGAAATGCACATAACTTTGAAGGAGATAAAGTAAAAGTCTTTGAATTAAAAAACTCTAAAGAAGAAGTAAGAAAAATAATAGAATTGATTAGAGAAGAAATGCAAAAAAACACTCCTTTAAACAAAATATGTGTTATATTCAGAACTCACCAACAATCAAACCTTCTAAAGAAACAGCTAGAATATGAAAACATCCCATTCACAAGTGTAAATAAAGATTCGCTGCTAAAAGACAAGAAAATCAAGTTAATAAGGGCATATCTGACATTAACAGGAAAGTTGCAAAACAAAGCAAAAGGCGGAGAGAGTGCAATATGGGAGATAGTAAACCAAACAATAACAGACCAGAAGGACAACTTCACAATAACGAAAGAAATACAAAAATTAAAGGAAAATGAATGTATCTCTAATGAATTCATGACAAAAGATTTCCAGATACAAGAGTCCAGCCAATTACAATTAAACCAATCAAAAAAAACAATAAATCAACTTTTAGAGTTAAAAGATAAAAAAGCTCATGAAATTGTAAAAAAGCTATATGAAATTCTAAATATAGAAGATAAAGATTCAATTCCAGCATTAGAAAAATTCCATTCTTTCGTAAAGGACTTACCAGAACAAGACTCAGACCTACAAGGATTAATCTATCACCTAAACACAATAGACTCTCTAAATATCAATGTAGAAGCTCCAGAATTAGTGAAAGATGGAATAAGAATAATGACTAATCATGCAACTAAAGGTCTTGAATATGACTTAGTAATTATGTCCTCATTAGTCCAAAAAAAATTCCCTATTGAAAGAATAGATGAAGGTGACAATATAGAAAGCCAGATAGCAGAAGAAAGACGCCTTTGCTATGTAGGTTTTACAAGAGCAAGATATAAACTATTCATAACATATGCAAAAGAATATGGTCAAAGAAAGTTCGAGCCAAGTCAATTTCTAACAGAGATATCTTATCAAAATAATCAAGATATAGAATTTACAATAGATAATGAAGAAAAGTATATTGTTCCAGAAGTAACAATAAAACCAGCAAGCCAATTAGAAGATCAGCATATCACTTTCTCACCTTCATCTCTACAATTATTTGATGAATGTCAAAAACGCTATGAAATGAAATATATCTACAATATGCCTGATGCAGTTCCAGGATCATGGGAAGCAATAACTCTAGGAACATTCATTCATGAAGTCCTTGAAAAAGCAGTAAAACAAAATATCAAGAATCAAAAAGAAATAGAAGATTTAGCAAAAATAATGCAATTAGAAGAATACAAAGATCTCAATATAGATGAAGCTCTCCCTATGATTAAGATTTTCTTAGAAAGAAACAAATCACTATATAATCAAAATTCTCAAGTTGAAGTCCATCTGAAACATAAAATAAAAAACATATCCTTTACAGGTTATGCAGATAGAATAGACACAGATGATCAAGGTAACCTAACAATTGTAGATTACAAAACAGGAAAGTCTGATGTAAAACCAAGATATAGAAACTGGCAACTAGGAATATACGCGCTGGCATCACAACATCTCGGAAATCCAAAACGCCTGATCTTAGACATGCTTCAAAAAGAAACTCCTCTAATCTTCGAAATTAACTCTCAAGGAATAGCAAAGGAAATACACTCTCCAAGAACTCAATTTGATTTAAATGAGGTGGTAAAAGAAATAGTGGAAACTGCTCAAAACATAATGCAAGCAAGAAAATTTGGTTTCAGAAAGTGCAATGTCGAAAAGAACTGCGATTTTTGTAATAGTCTAAAGAATTAGATTTAAAGATGCATTGCTTCGTTTAAGTAAACATATCCTTGTGGAACATCTCTAAAAATGGTTTGAAGATTAGGTTCAATTCCAAAAACATGAGCTGCACCAGCAACAACTGCAACTCTCCCATCTAATGCCCTTATCTTTTGAGCCCAAGCTGCATTTCTTTCTAAAGTCTTTGCAAGATTATCTTTACCATTTAAAAGCAAATATTTCATATCAACAAAAGATCTAGCCTGTAATAAACTAGAACCTAGCAATTGCATAGTGACAGTTTTAAATTGAGCACGATATTTTTCTATATGAACACGAGATTCTTCTAAAGCTTCTTGGTATAATTCTCCTTCGTCTAAGTGTACTAAAGGAATCCCATGAAAATCTGCATATTGCTGAGAAACATAAGCCTCATATCCAAAAGCCTCTGCAAATCTTCTAGTCGTTTCTAAATTTACTAAACTAGGATCAACTTTAGCATGACGAAGAAACCTGTTAAATCTTTCAGGAGTTGCATCTCTAACTATCTTGTTTCTCCTAATAGCCTTCTTAGCGCTACTTGCCTCTGCCTCAATAGCAATAACATCTGGTTTATAAAATTCTAGAGCATGAGCTAAACGTTCTGGCCCTCTTGGATCAACATGAACTGTTCCTATAAGGAATACTTCTTCTAGCATATAAAATTCGTAAAAATTCAACTTATAAAACTATCTAAAGAATTAACTCTAGTTTATTTTCCAGAAAAAGCTTTTAAACATAATAAAACAAGAAACAATATGAAAATGGAAAACCAGATACAAAGCATGAACTTATGCTCTAGCTGGGCATCCTATTTTTACAATTAGAGAATATCTCTAATATAAATTCTCGAGGTATTCTTATGAAAACTAAACATAATCTTATTGAAAATAAA
>CAYMJZ010000091.1:0-2717 GCA_964391445.1 Candidatus Woesearchaeota archaeon | reverse complement strand
GGGTCCGAGGCTTTTTAAAGCAAAATCCTTTTTATAAATGAGATTTAAAAAATTAAATATTCCAAAGCCTATTAGAAGAATTACACTCCCTCTTAATACATTTGATTTCATGAATTAGCCTAGCATTTATTATTTTTAAATAGATCAGGTATAACTAATTTCTTCAGGATAATCTGTTTTCAAGAAATCTGAATTAAACTTAATACTTGAAGGGTAATCAACTTCCCATATTCTTATAGGGCCTCTGAATTCATTTAAGTAAACAAAATCTCCATTTATTACCTGTTGTGCATTTAACATTTCAACAAACTGGTCTGGTTCAGAGTGCACAAGTTTAAAGTTATTTGAGTTTTCTTCAAACAAGTAGAATCTTGCAACATTACTCATAACAGTTCTCTGACTTAAGTAAAGAATAGCTCCTCTTTGTTCGATATCTCCTCCACCTTGGTTATTTAATATTACTCTTGGATAAACAAATATTCCTGCAAATATTCCTTCTCCAGAATCAACCAATCCTGTTTTTTCATCCCAATAATACCTAAGAGGTATTTGATAAGTTCTATTCTGGAAATAGTATACGGCAGATACATCAGAGATAGAATCAGAAGAATCAATGGTTATTATAACTGCGGCTAAATAGGCTTTACCTTCAGGTAAAAATATTTCCGTTCCATTAAGGTTATACTTTATATCTTCATCTAACAAAGAACCACCAGAATAAATATACAGAGTAGTATTTTTTCTTTCAGTTGTCTGAGAATTATCTCTCAATAGTGTAGGTATCCAGCTTCTTCTATCATAAGTAACATCAGACCCAATGGTAGAGTAAGCACTATACTTCCCAATATCTGTAGAATCAATCAAAAAGTGTGTTACATTATGAGAGTATAAAAATTCAAGAGTTTTTCCAAAATCGGTTTCAGTTAAACCATATCTTCCCATTAAATGGTTCCAATATCCAAGCAGATTTCCTCCATCAAGTACTGTAGATCTTTCTCCAATAGATTGAATCCAATAACCATAATCCCACCAATGTCCAAATACGGAATTAGTTGGAGTATTATCTCTTACCCATTGCATTGCCTTTTGCCATTGTTGAGTATAACTTGAAGGCACATATCCTTGAGCCAGAGATGCACTATTGCTATAATGTACATATCCTGCAAATATCATGAAGATAATAATGAAAGCGAAGAATAAATTTCTAAATACCAACCAGTTCTTTTCAGTTATTGACTGTTTTATTTTAGTTACTGAAATAACAAAAATACTTCCACATAAGATAGATATTATTGGTACCAATACTAAGACTAATCTAATAAAGGCCCTTGCAGATATTAAAGCGATTGAAAAGAAGACTAATAGAAATACAGTTGCTAAAGGTATATTGGCATAAGGTTGAGAATTTCCAAACTTATGTGATTTTAATGAGACATACGCAAAAACAACTATTGGTAGCAAAATCCCCGCAAAATAAAGGGTTTTGCTTATGAAATTGGACCCATTGAATAAGCTTTCAGGACTATAACGTGTGAAAACAACTGCAATGAAAAAAATAATCCAAGAGCCTAAAATAGCAAATCTGTGGTTTATTGTAAGATTAGTTTTCTTAAGACTGTGAGATAAAATTATTATTGAAGAAATAAAAGAAAATGCAAGTAACAAAGGAATCTTTCCTAAAACCGGACCAAAATTAAAAGCCCATTCGACAAAAAAAGGTTGTCTATTTTCTGCAACTGTCTGTATCAGTCTAGAGGTAGCAGGTCTAACCAGCTGGTAATAAATAACACTGACATTATTAAATATAAATCCTACTCCAAATATTAATGCTCCAGATAATGCAAGGAGTAATCCTCCAAATACAAAAGATATAAACCTAGGATTTTTTTTGAAATGATGAGGTATTCTGTTTCCAAATTTATTTAATAAAATATCTACCCAAAACACTGTCAAAGTAAATATCACTATTGCGCTATCAAAATTATTGAACATAGCAGAAAGAGTAAATCTTTCAAAAAGAAGGAATGGTATGCTATAAGTCACAAAAACAAAAATAGTATAAGAGATTACTCTTTTTTTGTCTAATTGATTCAAGAAAAACATAATCATCATAGATGTGCTAACTATCAATGATAAGTAGAGGAATCCTCCCCAAGTTATTGCCATAAAACCTGCAAACACTGCTCCAATTCCGGAAAGCAAATATCCTTTTCTTGTTCCTCCATTTTTCCAACTCAATAGCACAAAGTAGAATGCTGAGAATAGAAAGAAGAAAGCTGCAGATTCTTTTTCAGGAATTCCGGCAATAGTTCTCGGAACAAATGATGGAATTACAGATAGGAAAAATGAAGATATGGCGGCCATATATCCAGATTTTTTCCTATCAAATATTTGAGAAAGCAATTCTCTAGAAAAAAAGAAAAAAGCTATTACTGTAAGTCCAAACATAAAAACCGGATATATTGCAGCTGATTGTTCTACAGAAGCGCTTCCAAAAAAGCTTGCAAATTTATGGAAGATTGCTATAGAATAATGTAATAATGGAAATTCTACCCCCACATCAAAACCAAGAGGTACATACCTCATCATATCTAAATCAAAAAGGCTTCCATTTTCTACAATATATTTAGCATATCTCAAGAATAGAAAAGGGTCCAAATCAGGCCCTAAAGTCCAACCACCAGTAGTAATATCTCTTAATCCTGCAATATTCCTGG
>CAYMJZ010000090.1:0-2738 GCA_964391445.1 Candidatus Woesearchaeota archaeon | reverse complement strand
AGAAGCCTGTAATTTTAATTTACCTTTGTGACGGTGCCCGCACTTAGCACAAGTAGGAGATTTATCTCCTTCAATCATAAGCATACCGCCACATTTAGGACAAAATTCCATGGTATTCTGAATAATTCATTCCACACAAGATTAAAAGTATATTAATGTTTCTATTACTTACAAAATCCTCTTTGATCACTAGGTCTTGCAGCCTCGAAGAATATTAACTTTATCCAACCCAGACCTGGAACTCGACCAATTGCCTTTCCAACAAACTGTTCTTCTTCAATTCCAAGTTCTCCAGGTAATTGAGCAAAATTATTATCTCCTTTCGTATCGTAAGGGTCAATTCTAACAAGCCTATGTATCAAAGGATACTTATATTGTGAATTAAATATCAAGATATCTCCTTTTTGATAATCTCCTCGACCAGAAACCAAAACTATATCTCCCTTATTCAACCCATTTTTAAAAGTGGAAGATGCAAAATCTTCCTTAGTAAAGCCGTGTTCTTCATACCATAAACCATTTCTAGACCACCAAGATTCAAAACCATCTTGATGATACATTGAACAAGATTCAACAACTACAAGAGGAAGAGGAGTAGCAAAAACCCAAGAAAGAAAGGGAAAGAATACAAATTTAATCAAGAAGAAAGCCAATATCAAAGAAACTATCCATGACTGCCAAGTATCTTTCTTAAGAAAAACCCAAAATTTCTTTAGATTAATAAAAAATTTATTCACAAACTATTAGACAAATGGTTCTTTAAAAATCTAATCTTGAGAACAAAACTATATAAATAAGAAAAATGTAGAGAAATAAAAGATGGACAAAAAATTATCTGTAGGTTTAATTATTTCTTGTTTTATCTTAGTGTCTTTTTCAAGCGCGGGATGGTTCAGTGATCTTTTTAACAAACCAGACTTATCTCCTGTTCAAGTCGGAGTAGATATAGAAAACTCTCCGCCTACAATAACAAAATTCTTTTCTACTTCATCTCTTGGACCAATATTTGCTCAACCATACACCGCTAATCCAGGAGCAGGATTTGGAGCTTTCTTCGTAGGAATAGTAGTTGAAGACGCAAATGGCCCTTCCGACTTACCTCAAGGAGTTGGAATAGCACCTACTTCAAGCGCTTACATCGAAATAAACTCTCCATTAAATAGCATAAACCCTTCAATAGTAAGGCCGGTAATTACATGTGACTCTTATTTATGTGATCATCCTAACTTGGGATCAAATTGCGATAATCCTTCACGACAACTTATGTATATCTGCGGAGGAATATTTCTTCCCCAAGATCCTGCATCATCGTATTCTGGAGCAAGCCCAAACAGCAATGATCTATGGACTATAAGAGCAATAGTTACTGATTTAGCAGGAAATCCTAGCGCGGTAGTAAGAAGTGGAGATTCTGGATTTAATTCTCTTCCAGGAGATTATGTTCAAATAAATGAATTAAGTGCATATAATTTAGCAACAACAGCATTAAACTGGAATTCATTAAGCATAACAACTCCAAACCAAGTTGCAAACGCGCCGTTGATAGTTGAAAATTATGGTAATGTACCTCTTACAACAATTGAAATAACAGGAGCAGATTTAACTGGAACAAATCCTGTAAATCCTTCTGCAATATTAAGTGTTGAAGCTTTTAGTGCATCAGGATCATCAGGCGCAGCTTCATGCGCCGCAGGTTCAACAGCGGCACAATTGAGAGCGGCAGTGGCAGTACCTATTCCAGGAGTAAGTGTTCCATACACTTCAGCAGGACCTGCAACAGATAGAGACGAAATCCATGTATGCGCATTCCAATCATTAAACACAATGATCTCTGGACCATCTAGTTCAAGCTATGGAGGTACTTGGGACGTAGTAGCATCATAAAATGAATAAAATATTAATCTCTTCAATAATTGCATCATTTTTCTTAATGAGTATTACAAGTGCAGCATTGGGAATAGGATTCCCTAGGGAAATAAACCAAGAAAAAGATACAGAAATGGAGAATACATTAACATTATTTACATTTGGAGAGAAAAATGACAAAGCAGTATTGACTGTGAATGAAGGTCAAAACTGTGTGTCATTCCCTAACGGAAATCAAGTAGATTTTCAAGGTAAAGACACAGCATACGTAAAGATAATAACTAAAACTACAGAAGAATGTGATAATACTGAAGTAAAGATTCAACTAAGCCCTGCATCTGCTTCAACAAGTAAAGGAACTGTAGGAATGAATCTCGCAATAGTAAAATCATTTGTAATAAAATCAGTTTCCCCTACGACAAGCACCTTAGCAATAATTGCAATAACTGCTCTTGTACTTGCAGTTCTAGTTCTTGTAGCCGCAATGGTTAAAATTGCAAAGAAGAAAGACTAATCAAAAAGTATAGAAATATTTAAATAGTATATCCTTATTCGTATATACATAAAAGATACACATGACAGACATATTTGACAACACGATCCTATGCAAGAACTGCAACATTAAAATGCATAAATCAATTGTAAATAAAAAAGGCTTAGAACTAAGAGCAATTAAAAGCAATAAATGTAAATCTGAAATAATTCATCCAGCAGACTTAAACAGCTCTGAAAATTTCTAATACTTATGAGCCTTATGTTGTAAAAAGTACTGAAAACTAAAAAATTTCAAGAATTCTTTTATTATTGGGGTCTTCTATAATGATTTTCTTATCGTTTATTATTTTAATTATAAAATTTAAATCAGAATCATA
>CAYMJZ010000089.1:0-2768 GCA_964391445.1 Candidatus Woesearchaeota archaeon | reverse complement strand
AATTTTTATTTTCAAATCCATTAGACACGCTTATATTCATTTTAGTATTTTTACTCCTTGTGCTTCTGGATTTTTTTTAATTTCGTCAATTAATTTAACTCCTTCACTCTTTCCTTGTTTTATTTTCTCATGGGCAGATTCTGAAAAATATAATGCGCAAACCTTTATTTTTTTAGTTAAATTTCCATTTCCTAAAACTTTTCCAGGTACTATTATTACATCCCCATCATTTGATTCTTTTTCTATCCTACCGATATTAACATCTGAATATCTTCTTCTTCCGCCGGATATTATTTGTGCAATTTTGTTCCAATTTTTGGATTTCTTAGCAGCGAATATTGTGTCCACTATGTAAGCGTCCATTTTTCTTGGAATTCTTTTTGCTATAGATGTATTGCTTATCATTTTACTTCAGAGATTTTTCAAAATTTTCTAAGTTGTCTTGTAAAGTTTCAATCGCTTTTGAGAATATTTTTTCGGCATCAATCATACCAAAAGATTCTACAAAGACAAGGAACTCCTTACTATCAGATATTGAATCTTTATCAAGTTTCTTTATCTCGTCAACTTGATTATCATTTAAGTCACAAACCCATTTGGTTCCTTTTTTCTCAGTCTTTATTGCGCCGGACTTTTCCTGAACTATGGAATCTATTTTTACATTTCCGGTCTTAACTTCAAACAAATTTCTATAGTAGATCAATCCAGGTACATATTTTGTATGGTCTAAACCAGATGCAACATTTGCAGTAGCAGTCAATTCTATTTCTTGATCTTTCTCTAAGATTGTAAGAGGGATAGTGTTATACACAACTTTTAAGTCTCCTTTAAAGTCTCCTGAATAAACAGTACATGGGCCAACCTTCTTTAAAGACAATGTCCCTGTAGTTTTTCCAGATATTTTTCCCTCGTTTTTTATAGGGACTAGACCAATTCTATGGGCTAAAACTTCATCATAAAGTGCAGAGTCATTTTTGAATATTTCAACTTCATCAATTGCAAGAGTAGGAATTTCTTCAACACTTCTTCTTATAGCATTAAGAATAGAATAATTCATCTCTGTTCTAATAATCATCTTTTCAGGGGTTTTTGTAACGACTTCCATATTGTTTATTTGAAGAATTGGCTTTAAAAAGTTGCCTTATACTCTTCTTCCTCTCTTACCTCCTTTCTTCTTAGGTCCGCCTCTAGGAACTCTGTGAGTATCTAATACCCCAAGAATCTTGAATCCTTCCTTGCTTAGAGTTTTAACAGCAGCATGCGCTCCAGGCCCGATTCCAGGAGAATTTGTTTTTCCTCTTGTTCTTATATACAAAGCATTTATTCCAGCATCGCGAGCAAACTCAGCTGCCCTTTTAGCAACAAACATTGCAGTTGTAGGATTAGCCTTTAAACGAGAGTGTTTTGTGACCATTCCACCGCTTATTCTTGTTATTGTGCTTCCAGATAAATCTGTAATGTGAACTATGGTGTTATTATAGCTTCCAAATACGTAAGCTATTCCAGGAACAACCTCTACCTTTTCCTCTTTCTCCTTTCTTTCAGCATTATCTGACTCTTCAGTTGCTTCGCTTTCTTCAGTAGGAACTTCTATTTCTTTGATTTCTTCTACCATTTTAATCTCCTTTGATTCTTTCATTTCTTTTTTCATTCTGCTTTCTCCTTAGCTTTTGAAGTTTTAGATTTTAATGCGATGTTTGATTCTGTATCTACAGAAACGATATATGAAGGAACATCTACTGCTTTTCCATCGACAAAAACTTGTTTATGTACTATAAACTGTCTTGCTTGTCTTGCTGTATTTGCCAATCCTTTTTTCCAAACAACTGTTGCCAGTCTTCTTTTAAGCAAATCTTCCTTATTCAATGCAAGGACATCAGCAATAGTCTTAACATTCAGTCCAATGCTTCTAAGTTTGGAAAAGAATTGTTCTTGTTCTTCAGTTGGGGCAGTAATAAGGAATTTTGCTCTGTCTCTGAAATATTTTATTTTAGCTTCAGCTTTCCATATTTCTCTTTTATTCTTTAACCCATATTCTTCAACTAGTTTATTCTCATCACTAATTCTAGTTTTATCATAAAGCTTTCTTGGCCACGAGAATTTATTTTTTTTACGAATCATTTGGCTTTCTTCTTGACCCCCACAGATACGCCCGTTGTTCTAAAGTGGCTTCTTGTTCTTTGTCCTCTTACTGGTTGTTTAAGAGCGTGACGCATACCTTTGTAAGATTTGATTTGTCTCATTCTCTTTATATCAAAGTCTTTAGCCATATCAAGTTCGTTAGTGAAGAGGTGTTTTGATTCACCAGTATCATAATCTCTTTGTCTATTCTTCATGTATTCGTAAAAATTAGGTTTTTGCAAGAAAGCTTCTATTTCTTCAATCTGTTTCTTAGAAAGCTCAGAAATCTTAGTATTCTTATTTAATTTCAAATTTCTACATATTGCGTTTGAAACTGCCCAAGATATTCCTTTGATGTAAGTTAATCCCGCGTAAAGTTTTTTATTTCCAGGAATATCTTTTCCATGAATTCTAACTAGAGATTCTAAAAATTCTTCTTCCTTTTGTTGCTTCAGCTTATAGTCCAACTTAGGTTCTTTCTTTTGTACTTCTTGTTTTTGTGTTTTTTCTTCTGCCATTTGTTTACATTACGAACAACCATTGTCGAGGGTTTTCATTTAACTCCTCAAGAATTCTTTTTTCTATTTCTTTATTAGGGTCAGGCGCACTTTTCACTCTTTGTCTTATCTCATCGAACGACTCAAATT
>CAYMJZ010000088.1:0-2792 GCA_964391445.1 Candidatus Woesearchaeota archaeon | reverse complement strand
TAATAGAGTTTAAATATCTAGTTTTGTTTTTTTATTTATGAAAAGAGAATATGCAATTAACTCTTTTCCTTTGGTGTATATGGGTGTTGATTGTATCAATACCTACTGCAGTTTGGTTATTCAATAGAAAAATGCCTAACTAATAAGATTGCATAGGTTTATATACAAGTTTAGACTATGATATTTGTAATATTCACAATATAGAGGTGTGGTTTTAAGATTATTTTAACTACGAACAAGCTTTTTAGCATTTCGAACTTTATGTGAAACGAACACCTCTATTTGTCTTAATATTACTACAATATTTTTTTGATTATCTTTTTTTGACACAATAATCATTATAAAGAGAAGTTAATTTTCTTTGACATGCACATAGTTGATAGGCCAATTGCTGAAAGAACTAGATCAGAAATTGATGCCAAAATAAAAAATATGGGTGAGTATGTCAAGATGTCTTACTTACAGAGAGCTGCAAAGTCCCAACTTGATTATGATACTAGGAGATTTGTTTTGCTTGAGTTAACAAAAATTTATGAACAGAAAGGAATGTTTCTTGATGCTGCTAAATGCATTAGAGCTGCTGCAGATATTACAACAACTTTCAAAGATAAAATCTCTCAGTTCATGAAATCTGTTGAATTTAATATCAAGGGAAATGGATTTGCTGAAGCTGAAAGATTGTTCCAACAAGCTCTTGCTTTGGGAAACGATAGAGAAAAGTTTGAAATGAAACAGGCATATAAGAGATATCATTTCACCCAAGCACAGAATTACCTTAAAGCAGATAGAAGAAATAACGCAAAGGAACTTTTACAAAAAATGCTCTCTCTTGATTTAAACGCTGAAGAGAGAACTCAAGTTCAGAGTATACTTCTTGACTTATATTACAAGCTAGGAAATGTTAGAGAATATCACGCTTTAAAAGATAAGATGGCTGGCGGAACAGGAAATATCGGAAATTTTAGGTAGATAATTCTAAACAGCCTTGAATTCTCTTTTTTTAATTAATAAAAATCAATAAAAGTCAGTATCCAAGTCTTCACAGAGGTTGTCGATATTTGCTTCAGCAAAATCTTCCTCTTCTATTTCCATCTTTGGCTCTTTTACAGTCATCACCATTTTAACTTATTCCTTTTTTTACTACAAGATATATAAACCTTTTTCTTGTTTTTTAACGTCGAAGAATTATGAGAAGATATTTAAATAAGAATAATCTTTTTTTTGGTGCCTTCTCGTTTTAATTATGCTGCACTTGTTAAATCTTCAAGACCACTTTCAGAAATTATCGACGATAGAATATCATTTGGCAATTCTTGAAATTTGAATTCATGAGCATAACCTTCACTAAGATTTTTAGGGATTCCATTTCTTACTATTACCTCTTGTTTACTGAAAGTTTTTAATTTTCCAACAAGTGAATTTCTATTTGGAACGCGATAATCTAAGTTTGCGATGCTGCTTTCACCATCAATTACAATGTGATAAGCAAATCTTCCATTAACTTCTGGAGAAGGGCATGATTCTACCAATCCAAGATATATTTCTGTTGCCACAAAACTTTTCGATAATATTTAATTATTTAAGGATTTATAGCATTTTGACATAAAGAAAGGTTTAAATATGTAAAAAGCGCCTTCTTTTTATCACGATAAATTTGGTAGACAAATTATCACTCACACTCACAGTTATTTGAGTCTTTATTGACTCGATTTTTGTCTGTATAGCGAAAAAGAATTCTACCTATTATCTAAAGGAAATCAAAACGTGGCAAAAGTAAGTCCGGTATCAATAAAATATATGATTGTAGCTAGCTTTGCTGCTGAGGGTCCAATAGAGAAACCTGATGTAATAGGAGCTATTTTCGGTCAAACTGAAGGCCTTTTGGGAACTGAACTTGAAATGAGAGAGTTACAAAAGGAAGGTAAGATTGGAAGAATAGAAGTTGATTTGAATACAGTTGATGGAAGAACAGTTGGAGAAATTAAACTTCCTTCAGCTCTGGATAAATCTGAAACTACGATTATTGCTGCTACTCTTGAAACTATAGACAAAATAGGCCCAAGCGAAGCAAAAGTAACTGTTTCAAAGATTGAAGATGTTCGTGGAAGCAAGAGAGATTTCATAATTGAGAGAGCTAAAGCTCTGCTTGAAGGTCTTGATTCTTCTGGTGGTGGAAGCATGTCTAAGACTCTTAAAGAAGAAAGTAGAGCTTCCAAAATACAAGAATATGGAGAAGAACAATTGCCTGCTGGAGACTTATCAGGAGATGAAATAATTGTTGTAGAAGGAAGAGCAGATGTTGTTAATCTATTAAAGAATAGAGTAAATAATGTTATTGGAATGAATGGAGCTAAACTTCCTAAGGAAATTGCTAAATTAAGCAAGGATAAAGAAATTACTTTATTTGTAGATGGAGATCGCGGAGGTAAATTAATTGCTAAGAATGTTTGTGAAAATGCAAGAGTTGTTTACATAGCAGTTGCGCCTGATGGTAAAGAAGTTGAGGAACTAGAAGGAAAAGAAATATTGCTTGCTTTGAGAAGAAGAGTTCCTGCTAAAGAATTTTTATATAGAAATTCTCGTGATTCCGAGGATGTTGCTGAAGTAACCCCATTTACAGGAGATTTCTCAAAAGCTCTTAAGGAAAAATATGAAGAAATAAAGGGAACAAAAAAGGCATTATTACTTAATGCAGATTTATCAGTTTCAAGAGCAATTTCCAGTGTTGAGATCGTCCCTGCTTTGAGCAGAACTCGTGGAAGCGTGACTGCTGTTGTAATTGATGGAATTGC
>CAYMJZ010000087.1:0-2801 GCA_964391445.1 Candidatus Woesearchaeota archaeon | reverse complement strand
CATCTTAATGAAGAGTGTTCTAAAATATACTATATAAACCTTGCGAAGGTAAAAGAATAATAAAAAGAAACCTCTCTTGTTTGTTTAGATTAGAAGAATATCGCCCAACCTATCAAAACAGCTACTAATAAGATAAATATTGTCCAAATTATTTTTTTGTAAGTCATTTACTTTCTCCCCTCCGTAATAAGCATAATTTTGCTTCATTTTATTTCTAGAGATTTTATTTTTTTAAATGCTCCGAGCAAATTTTCAAAAGAAGTTCGTATCAATAAGATAGATTTATAAATGAACTTTTTCTGACAAAGACCCCATGGATTACATTACAAGAATAAGTTCATTAGAACAGCTAAAAGCACAAGCTCAAGTTTCTAGAGCATTAGATCATCTTTCTTCAGATGATTTTCTATATTTGTCCGAAGATGAAAGAAAAGCACACGCTGCAGCTTATAGAGAAGAACTTCCAAACCTAAAAAGAAGAATTCCAAATCACTCAAGATCCCAATCTCAGATTCATCTCTTAAGCACTTTTCTTCAGTTGTATGAATAATTAGCCCATCAAATGAACAAGTAAAGCCATACGAATATACAAACCGTTTTCGGCTTGCCGAAAATAAGCTACCCTCTTATCTGTTTCCTCAATTTCAATAGGTAAAACAATCTCATCTATCTTTGGCAATGGATGCATTATGCGAGCACTTTTTTTTAACAAATTAAAATTACTTTGATTAATAATATATTTTCCTCGAGCACTATTATATTCATCAAGGGTAATTCTTTCTTTCTGAATTCTAGTCATATATACAACATCAACTTCTGGTAAGACTTCATCAAGATTTTTTTCTTCTCTATAAGAAACTCCATGTCTAGCTAGATACTCTTTGATATCTTGTTTCATTCTCAAATGCTCTGGAGATAAGAAAATTATTTCATTTCCGGGAAATTTCCCCAACAAGTAACAAAGAGAACGAGCAGTTCTTCCAGATGCAAGGTCACCAACAATTGCAATTTTCAAATTTTGAAGTTTTCCAAATTCTTTATAGATCGTGTACAAATCAAGTAATGCTTGAGTAGGATGTTGTCCTTTTCCATCTCCTGCATTTATTACAGGAACTTTAGAAACAGAAGAAGCAATCTTAGCCATGCCCTCTTCATAATGCCTTATTACAATTGCATCTGCATAATTTGAAACAACACGAATAGAATCCTGTAATGTTTCTCCTTTTACAGCAGAAGAAAACTCTTTAGCATTTTCTGTTGTAACAACACTTCCTCCTAAACGAAGCATAGCAGTTTCAAAACTCAATCGTGTTCTTGTGCTAGGCTCATAAAATAAAGTTGCAAGAACTCTTCCCTTAAGAATAGGTTCATGAATTTTATCTCTGCGAAATTCATCCGCTCTAGAAAAAATATCAAATATAATTTCAGGAGTAAGTTGTTGAGACTCAATAAAATGCTCCATCAAAATGGAAATTATCTTTTCTAGTATAAAAGGATTATAGTGCTTAATTACTTAGGTGGAACTAGATTAGCCCAGTCATCTATGAATTGGTCAATTCCAGGTAACTGAACTTTCATATTTCTATTTTCAATGTAAATCTTAGCAAGTAAATACATAATCATTCCCAAACTCTTTGCAGATTTGTTATTTCCAGCAATTATCTTTGTAATTCCAAATGAATAGTTGTTGCTATCACAAACGCTAAGAACAGGAACTCCAACTCTATTTGCATCAGTCAAAGCATTCTTGTCAAGCCAAGGATCACAAATCAAAACAAGCTTTGTCTCAAAGAAATTTGCTAAATTAGTGTTAGTCAAAATTCCTGCAGGATATTTCTTTGTAAATGATCTTATTCCTAATAACTCAGAGAATAATTGGACTGCATGCCATCCAGCTTCTCTTTTACACACAACAATTATATCCTCAGGTGCATACTTAGCTAAAAACTCTCCAGCTTCTTTAACCGTTGAATCAAGCATAGCTGTGTTAAATACTGCAAGTCCATCTGCGCGTCTTTTATAGATATACTTGCGCATATTAGGAGTGATAACTCTAGTTCCTAAATGCATAGAACTCTTCAAATAATCTTCAATTGGAACAAGAGTATCAGTAGGTTCACTCTTTTCACCAGTAACTTTTTCTTTAATATCAATCTTTTCAATCTCTTTGAATTTTCCTTCAAGAGCTTTTAATTTTGCCTTAAGAGCTTCAGACATTTCTTTCTTAGGCTTCTTTTCTTTCATAACTTCATCAGCTTGAGTTTCAACTTCTTCACTCTTTTCAGTTTTCTTAGTAGTCTTCTTATGAGCTTTCTTAGGCTTCCCATCATCACCTACAACAGCATGAGCAACACCTTCAACAACTTTTTCAGCAACTTCTCCAATTTCTTCTACAACATGTTCCGCAGCATGAGCTACTTTTGATACTATGGATTCATCTTTCTTGTGTGTTTTTGCCATTGTAAATATGTATAAACAGTGCAGGGGTTTTGTCCAAGTTGTTTCAGTTGGTACCTGCTATTTATAATTTGAACTACATTTTAGGGTTTTTAAATCTTTCAATAATACCTTTAATGATTAAATAATTAAAACCTAAAATATTCAGATAAGCATGTTGTCCAAAATAATTTTTAGGTATTCTCCAATTTATGATGAAGATTATAGAAATTCAGAAATAATAAAGGATAAATTAAAAGAAAAAGGATTAAGTTACCCATCAAAAAAAGATATTTTTAGCAGAATGGAAGAAGTAAATCAAATATGGTCTAAAATAGGAAATGATGTGCTAAAAAGTATCTCAA
>CAYMJZ010000086.1:0-2810 GCA_964391445.1 Candidatus Woesearchaeota archaeon | reverse complement strand
TCAGGCATAGGCCAGATTTTGTCAAACTTTGTTTCTCTTTCGAGACAAACTGTTTGTGCTAACATCTGTCTAAGCCCGCGGTTATAGCGGTTGCATCAGCGAAGTCGCCCATTCACATTTCTGTGAAAGTGAAATTCTGACGAATTTCCCGTTTCATCAAATCTAACACGTCGTAACTTCCCTCAAGGTTCACAGTTCAGTGTTAGCTGTGTCGTTTCTGTTGCGGAGCTTTCCCTCACGAGAACTGCCTTTTCAAGCAGTCGCTTTATGCGATGTCCGGACCTTCCTCAAAGGAGAATTCATTAAAATCCTTGTCTATTGAAAGACACCTTCGGAGTTAGCTGCCCGACTCACATAAAAGATCAAAAAGAACTATATTTAAATCTATCTCGCTAAGTAATAACAACATGAAAGATAAAATTAAATTAAAAATCAAAGAAGAGATTCAAAAGGCATACAGGCACAAGCGCCTCATAGTAGGAATAATTTCAATTCTTCTTTTAATTGCAATTTACTTGTTTAAAGATTCTTCATCAATTACTCCAAGATATTCAACGTTTATTGGAATAATATTAACTTCATATTTAATAGATCATTTATTCGACGTCAGACTCGAACTAAAACACTACATTTTCATACTAATAATGGGAATAACTGCAATTTTAATGAGTCCTTTGTACTTTCTTCATCCTTCATATGATAAGGTGCAACACTTAGTCTTCCCTATGCTTCTTTCATCTATAATGTTCTTCATGGTAAATAAGCTTAAACTAGCAATGAAGTGGAAACTTACATTTACAGTTCTTTCAGTGGTTGCATTTTTAGGAATTTTTGAAATTTTAGAATATGTTCTTGATTCATTCTTTAACTGGAAATTACAAGGAGTTTACATAAGAGATATTACAGGTTTAGACAAATTCAATTTGCTTTTGGATCCTCTTAGAGATACAATAATAGATTTATCATTTGGAATTTTTGGATCTTCATTATATGCAATATACTCATGGATAAGACACAGAAGACAATTAAAACTATCCTCTAAAGATATATAAAACAATAAAGCGAATTATGATTATGGCTTCAAAAAGAGATGAATACGAAGAAGATGAAGATTCAGATAGTAGCAAAACATTTGCGCTGGACAAATTAACCGTTATTTCAACAATTTTATTCATAATTTTAGCAGAATTATTTCTTTATTTTCTTAATGTGAAAACAGGAGCAGATTACATCTGGGTACAAATAGTCTTCGGAATACTAACAGGATTAGTAATAACCTTATATCTAGTTTGGACCAGATTCATAATGGCAAGCAACAAATACCTTGGAGCATTTCTCAGTTTAGCAGGAATAATTTCTATAGCGTACGCAGTAACAAGAAAATATCAAGGCACTTATACAACGATTTTTATGTCAATTGGAATAGTCTTAGCTTTATTTTATACAATTTTCTATTTTGTAAAATCTAGTAAGAAATAATTAAGAATAATTCTGGATAATGTGGTCTAATCCGAACCCTACTGCAAAATTATAACTAATTAACGCTAAAGAATTCAATCCAATCGCTCCTCTAGAATCTCTTATCTGATCTAATTCTAAATCTCTAAAGACTCTTACCAAATAATATGGCATGCCCAAAGCAGGTATTAGGTCTGTTTTCAGATCAATATCTTGCGGTTGTTTTTCTCTCATCATGGAGAGTTATTCAAAATATATGGTTTTTAAACTTATTTAAAAAATATTGAAAAAACAAAAACGCGCGTACGCAGGAAAAATATAAGCAAATTAACCATTTGTGAGTCTATTCTATAAAATTCTGATTTACTTCTAAAACAATTATTTGAGGCTATTAGTAGTTGTACGCTGAACCCCTCGTTGCCTTAGGGCTTACACGCCAACTCTATCAACGTCATCTTCTATGACGGCCTTAGTTGTTTCGTCTTGCGGATGGCTTCGTGCTTAGATGCTTTCAGCACTTATCCAAACAATGCGTAGCTACACGGCCTGCTTCATAACAACCGTTTACCAGAGGCATCCGAGGATCGTTCCTCTCGTACTAAATCCTCGTTCCACTCAAACAACAACGCGCCTTGCAGATATCATACAAACTGTCTCACGTATATACTCTAATCTTAATTTCTTCGATTAGTATGGACTATACCTTCATCTCAAATTAATGAGCGACCAGCGTTTTAACTATTCTAAACAATTAAGTTTTTCCTGGAGATCAATCCAGATCGAATAATTCCTAGTTTTGTCAACACTTGACGAGTGTTTATCTATTTCAAGAAAACTAAAGTCTCTACGGGGTTATACCTCTAGTGTAAACTTCCCTCGGTATTCTCATTCTCTTTTGCGAGAAAGAATTCACCGATATGAGCTGATTTATTTTTTTCGTTCAATCACTTGAACGGAACGCCGTAATTTTGATAGTTGCGGTAATAAATTGTATTACTTAGAAATTATTCTTCAAGTTTTGATGGTTTGCTTACTCTTGCTAATACTTGTCTATTGACATCTACTAACATTCTAGCAGCACCATATATAGCAACTGGAACCAAAGTAAGAGCAAATAATGTAGATTCTACATTATCTACTATAGAGTAAAATGAATCCACAACAGATTCTTTCACATCTCTTAGATTATTCCAGCGATTATATTGTCTTTCCATAATTTTTCAATTAATGGTTACTTTTTAAATGTTTCTAAAAACAATTTTTGGTACGGGAATTAATTTTTCGTTAGTTTTTGTTTACGTTCTTAACCCAGCTAACGATCCCTTTTAATGCGTGAACTCCGACACCCTTGG
>CAYMJZ010000085.1:0-2896 GCA_964391445.1 Candidatus Woesearchaeota archaeon | reverse complement strand
TGAAAAAGGAACTAAATATGAAATACCTGATGGAAAATATTTTGTTATGGGAGATAACAGAAGAAAATCTCATGATAGTAGGGACTTCGGACCTGTGAGTGTTGAAACAAAAGTACAAATGATAGTACATACAAAAAAGAAAGCAAATTTAAATGAATTTTTAGAAGCTGTAGCAATAACAACCCAAAGACAAAAAGATAATTTTTCACTTTTAGAAAAATAATATGGACTCGCCGAGGATCGAACTCGGGACCCCCCGGTGCAAGCGGGGCGTTTTACCACTAGACTACGAGCCCATAATTTAGATGATAAAAAGATGATTTTTAAGGTTATCTAAAACAAAATATTTTAGAAGAATTATCTGTATTTACACTTTTCAAGCAAATCTTTCGATCTTCTCTCGAGGTCTTTTGCTCTTTCCAAAACATAATCCATTGTAAATCTACCTTTTAACCCTGTTTGATTTTGTGGAACAAAATTTCTAGCAATTGGAGGAAGTCTTATTTTTCCCAAAAGAATTGGTTCATCTAAATCTGGCAGAATCCATGCTAATGCTACCCTTGTTCCGTGTCCTTCACAATGTTCATAATCTTCTACCATCATTTTCTCGAATAAACTTGCCTTTTAAATCTTATGATATATAAATTTTAGAATAAATTTTAAATATTCAAAAAATATATTATTTTATGAGCCAGGATAGAAGAACTCCGGTTTATCTTACCTTTATTGCTGGAGCAGTTCTATTTGCTTCTGCTTTATCTAATAAATTTCAGAATGAAAAAGTTTATGCTGAATCATCTCAAGATCCTGAAGAAGGTAAAAAAAGAGCGATAGCAGAAGGCTACTCTTTGAGAGATAGACTTTACGCTTCTGTTGACAAAAATAAGGATAGAATTTTAGATGTTAAAGAAAGAAGATCTCTTCTTGATTTACTAGGATTTGAAAAAGCGTTTTTGAACGATGTTGATTCTTTAAGCGTTAGGCCAACAAAAGAAGGAGATGGCAGACTGAATATTTATCTTAGCCAAGGTTTCGATGGATATGTGGGAACAATTCCTTACTCTCAAGCGGAAACAGTTTTAGAGAAGAAAAAATAAGTTATTTTTGGTAACTAGTTATAAAATTAGCATTTATCTCTAGAGGCAAGTCATTAATATTATTTGTAATATTAACCCAATCTTTGCCATCGTGAACGTAAATCCCTCTACTAAACCACCCGTAACAAGTTTTTATATTATAACCAGATTTTCTTAGAATTTCAATTCTTTCTGTTGAGTCTATTGTTCCATCTACAGTCCATTTTGCAACATCAAAAGATAATCTCTCATAATCTATTGATGGTTGATAAATTGGTTCAAATGATTTATTTTTAGAGATAGAATGATCTTCTTCACTACAACTTAAAGATCCTGAAAGAGCTAATATAAGAAGACTCTTTTTCATTGAAATCTAAAGATTAAATTCTTTATAAAATTGATTTATTATAGAAAGTAGTAAATAACTTGTTTTATATCGATAACCAAAAGCTTTTTAAAGACTTTATCGCTGAGAGACACTAGATGTTACGCTACCAAAGATTACACTTACTTGCCGAAGAGTTAATCGACGGTATTTAAGCAAACTTTCTAGCGCATCATCACTCAAAGGGTGCGCAATCACTGGTTGCGTTATCTTGCAGAGTTGATATTCAATGACGCGCGTACGCAGGAAAAACAAGCAAATCCAATTCCTACAGAAATTAATTTTCTGTACAAGGATAAAATTTGTGAGTTTAGAATAATGAATTTCAAAGTAATTTATTTTACTTTGAATTATTCAACGTATTCAAAATATAAAATTCTGATTGAAAATAAAAAATCTTAAATGATTTTTAGCATCAAAGTATAACTTTGATAAGAGACAATTTCGAATGTAATTAAATTACATTTTTACTATGCTAGTTAACGGATAGCTTGGCTTGAATTGTTATGAAGGACGTGGCAAGCTGCGATAAGCTTTGGGGAAGTGCATGCGACTTTTGATCCAAAGATCTCCGAATATGACAACAGACACTTTTAGTGTATGCCGAGAGGCAAATGAAACGCAGGGAATTGAAACATCTTAGTACCTGCAGGAAAAGAAAGAATTATCGATTCCCTTAGTAGTGGCGAACGAAAAGGGAACAGGGCAAACCGAATCTCCTTGCGAAAGTGAGGCAGAGATGTGGTGGAGTATAATGGCTACGATACCGAGCAAGAGTCCTCTGGAACGAGGCGCCTTAGAGGGTGATAGCCCCGTATGCGAAGGTATTATGTCGTGCTCCGACAGAGTAGGGCTCCTTGGATAAGGAGTCTGAATACCGGTGGATTAACACCGAACCCTAAATATAGATTCAAGTCCGATAGAGAACTTAGTACCGCGAGGGAAAGCTGAAAAGTACCCTTAACCGGGTGTGAAAAGACTTGAAATTGACTAGCGACAGCTGGTTACGGCTTTTAGGAGTCGTAACGTACGTTTTGAAAAACGAGCCAAGGAGTTCCACTAAGTGGCAAGGTTAGCGAAAGCGAGCCGTAGCGAAAGCGAGTCTGAAAGGGCGCAAGTCACTTGGTTGATACCCGAAGCCGGATGATTTACTCGTGACCAGGCCGAAGTTCTCCGAAAGGAGGATGGAGGGCCGAACTGGTGTTATGTGCATGTACTCAAATGACTTACGAGTAGGGGTGAAAAGCCTATCTAATTCGGCGATGGCTGGTTCCTGTCGAAATATGCCTCAGTATAGTCTCTTGTAGCTATGGTGGCGGGGTAAAGTACGGATATGGTCCGCAGGGTCGAAAGATCACGGGACTCTTTCCAACTCTAAACCTGTCATCGGCGTAACAAGGGAATGGGGGCCGGTGCGTAAGGTACCGTTCCGAGA
>CAYMJZ010000084.1:0-2921 GCA_964391445.1 Candidatus Woesearchaeota archaeon | reverse complement strand
TCTTCATCCAAACTATTGCAGAATTAAAACTCTTTCCAGGTTTCAAAACATCCAAATGAAAAGCCTCAAAATTTGTTCTATATCCTTCAGTAAGTTTAGGTAAAAAATAAAGAGAAACAATCATCATCAAAATAGAAGAAATAATGAATGTAAAAAACATTGAATTAAATCCAAAATCAAAATATTGGACGATAATTCCTCCTAAAAAGCTTCCTCCTAATGTGCCAAGTCCTACAAGTAATGCAGAATATGCAAAACATCTAGCTCTTTTTTGAGGAGAAGTAGCATTATATGTAAAAGATGTAGTCCCTATAACAAATCCTGCATTAGCTAATCCAGATACAACTCCTGGAATCAAAATAAGAGAAATCGGGCTAGAAAAGAACATCCACAACAAAGGAACAATAGGAAATACCAAGGCTCCAAAATATATTAATTTTAGATTACCATATTTATCTGAGAACTTTCCAGCAAGAGGTGCAAACATCAAATAAAATACTGTAGAACTTATTGAAACAAGAGTATAAGTCATATAACCAAAATTCAAGTCTTCAAGCATCCTAACTGCAAAAAAAGGAGCAGATAACATCATAGAGAAATAAAAGAAAAATTGAAATACAGTAAATTTACCAAAATTATCATATCTTTTCAAAAAAGACATTAAAGAGAAATAAGACTGTTTCTTGACTCTAAAATAAGGATTGAAAATCTTATTTGTATAATGCACAGACATCATTCTAAATATAATTGCAAATGAAAATAATGCTGTAAACCCTAGCAATACAAAACCTCTAGTCTTAAATAAATCAAGAACAAACCCAGAAACAATCAAAGTTACTAAACCAACTATACCTATAATCTTATTACGAGAAGCAAAAAATTTCCCTTTTCTTTCTTCAGGAACTAAGTCCCCTAACCAAGATAACCATGAAACATATCCTGCCCCGTAAATAAATGGAATTATAACTCCCCAAAGAGCGATAAGAACCCATGGTAAAATATTCTCAAATCTTCCAGAAAATGCAAAATAAATTAAAGCAAGAGTAGGGATCTGCAATAGAACAATCCAAAACTTAGCATACATCCATAACTTTTTACGAGAATGTTTCTCCATAAGTTTACTTCCATAAATCTCTCCACTAGGATCAAAAAGTCCGTTAAGGGAAGTCATTAATCCGACATGAAAACTATTTCCTCCTAATGCAAGAAGCAAAGGAGTCAAGAAACCAGAAGACATGTTCACTCCAATTGATTGGTGGCATCCCTCTTTCATACTCATGCGCAAAGCATGTTCCTTAGAGTGCATAAGATACTTAGACTCTAGATTAGAATCATTAGACTTACTATCATCACCCATGACTTTAAAGTAATGAAAAACGTTAATAAACGTTATGCGCCCTGCGGGAATCGAACCCGCGCGGCGAGCTTGGGAAGCTCGGATACTACCACTATACTAAGGGCGCCTAAAATTCAGAATCATAAGTATTTTAAAAAGACAATCATGATTCATTAACATGAAAAAGAGGAATAAAAACGCTTGGAAGAGTTTCTTCAAATATATAGGATTAGCAATCTGGGAGATAATAAAAATACCATATTATATTTACAAAACAATATCAAAATTACAGATGAAACTGGACGAGCATGAAGTAAAGAGAAGAGTGGAAAAACAAAGAGAATCAAGAAAAGCAATATACCAATCATTCAAATTAATTGAAACAAAATCTGGCAACTACCATGAATACGAAAAATATTTATTAGGAGATAAAAGCAAAATAGGGATTATTTTAGGAGCAAGAGGTACAGGAAAAACAGCTATAGGAATTAAAATATTAGAAAATATTTATGCAAGGTCAAAGACAAAACTATATGCAATGGGCTTCAAAAAAGAAGACATGCCTGAATGGATTGAAACAGTCGAAAGCATAGAACAAATAAAAAATAATGCTACTGTTTTAATTGACGAAGGAGGAGTCTTATTTAGTTCAAGAAATGCTATGACTAAACCAAATAAAATACTTAGCCAATTAATTCTTGTTGCAAGACACAAAAATCTAAACATTTTATTCATTTCTCAAAACTCATCAAATCTTGATGTAAACATCTTAAGGCAAGCAGACCATTTAATTATGAAACCAACATCTCTATTACAAGAAGACTTTGAAAGAAAGAAAATCAGAGATGTTTATGAAGAAGCAAGAAGTGATTTCAAAAAATATGAAAACCAAAAAGGTCTAACATACATATATTCAGAATTATTCAGAGGTTTTGTAGCTAATCCTCTTCCATCTTTCTGGAGTACAAACATCAGTAAGAGTTTCAGATAAAGGTTTTAAACCTCTAAAAACGTCATAAAATCATGGCAAAAGAAACATTCTACATAACAACCCCGATATACTATCCTAATGATACCCCTCATCTTGGCCATGCCTATACAACAATAGCAACAGATGTTATATCAAGATGGAATAAACTATTAGGCAAAGAAGTATATTTTCTGACTGGAACAGACGAACATGGTAAAAAGATAGAAGACACTGCAAAAAAACACAAACAAAAACCAAAAGAATTCATTGACAAATTAATTCCAGAGTACAAAAAAGACTGGAAAACCCTAAACATAGAATATGACAGATTCATAAGAACAACTGATAAAGATCATGAATCTGTAGTTCAAAAAATATTACAAAAATTACAAGACAATGGTGATATCTATTTAGGAGAATATGAAGGACTATACTGCATATCTTGCGAGGCATATTACACAGAAAAAGATGCCCCTAACTTACAATGTCCAATTCAAGAGAAACCTCTAGAAAAACAAAAAGAAAAATCCTATTTCTACAAATTATCAAAATACCAACCATATTTGTTATATCAATATAAAAATAATCCTGATTTACAAACATATGGAAGAAGTA
>CAYMJZ010000083.1:0-2980 GCA_964391445.1 Candidatus Woesearchaeota archaeon | reverse complement strand
GAATTTTCATATTGTTTTTTATCCCTTATTATTTCATCTGCAAAGAAATCTCCACTGTTAGTTATGGCCTTCTTATTTTGATGTATAAATTCTGAAAAGTCTTTCATAAAATCATTAGGTAATTTTTGCAAAGATTCATTAGTCTTCTCACGACGCAAAATTTCGTACAAATCTTCGTACTTTATCATATCCAAAAACACAATCACTATTTTATAAAGATATAGCTAATTCTTTTTGTAAATAGTAAGAATTGGCTTATTAGATAATTATCAAATTAGGTATATAGCCCAATTATTTCAACAAAGTCTTTGAAAGCAACTGCCTTCCATTAATAGCCTTTTGTGAAGAAGCACACTTTTCAGTAAACCTATTGCCTCCTTCCTTAATAGAATTAAAATTGAAAAACAAGGCAGGAACGGGATCAGAAGTATGCCCTTTAGATTTACAAGAGGTAGTGTGATCTGCGGTAACCACCATTTTAAAATCTAAATCTGTAGACCTAAGTTTTCCAAAAAAATCCTTGTCTATCATTTCAATAAACCTAACTTTTTGTAAAGGCTTGTTATCATGCCCAGGTAAATCTGTCTCTTTAAAATGAATATAGAAGTAATCAATAATATCTCTTTGAGATTCAATCATCTTAATTGCCATTTTTATCGCATAGTCCAAAACATGTTCAGCATGACTGTAAAAATCCTCATCCTTCATAGGAATTTTACCAAATGAAGAGATTCTCATTCCAAAGATCTTTGAAACTCCAATTTCAAGAGGCATATATCCAAAACCCATCCAAAGACCAGGAAGATTACGAGTTTTAACAGGTCCAATTCCAGGATCCCTACAAAGAAGAAAATTAGCAGGTAAAAAGCCTTTTTTCTTTCTATTATGATTTATTAAACTATTTTCAAGAATAATATAACTTTTACGAACAAATGTGTTAAGCAAATCTGCAGTAACCGTACTTTTTCTAGAGTCATCTAAAGCTCTTGAAAAACTGATCTTTTCTTCAACAGATTCAACAGATAGTCCATCTTCATATGATGGATCTATATTAGAAATCTTATCTGAAAAAACCCCTCTGAAAATAAGAACACCTCTATGGCCGACAGTATGAATTAATTCAAATTTAAATGGAAGTTTAAGTTTAGAGTTAACTTCATCTGTTAGTTGGATAGCCTCATTATCCGTTAATGTTCTTCCTGCCCTTCTATCTAAAAGATTCATATTATTTATATTATCAATTGTAGCGAAATTAACTCTTAATGCCAGGTCGCCATCATTTAAATTAAGGCCTGCTCCTACAGCTTCAAGAAGGCCCCTTGAATAATCCCTAAAGTCTGCACCTAATAAAGAAACTAATCCACTAGAAGATTGGGGAGCAATACCTTCTGCTATAGGATAGCAGTTATATAACTCTGAATTAGAAGCGAAAAAATCAAGATTTGGAGTTTTAGAATATTCTAAAGGAGTTTTATCGTTAAGTTTTGAACAAGTCTGATCAGCAACACCATCAAGCACAACAAAGATACCTTTCATCCATAAAAATTTAACATAAAAAACTTATAAACCTTCTCAACACTAAAAATATATGTTTAAACTATTAAAAGACAAGTTAAAGTCATTCTTTGGGAAACCTGAAGAAGAAAAGAAGTCTAAAAAATCTAAAAAAATTGAAAAGAAAAAAACAAAGCCAATCAAAGAAAAAAAATCTAAAAAGCAAGATAACAAAGCGATATTAGCGGATGGTTTTGAAGAATATGAAGAAGAAACAGCAAAACCAATAAGCAATACAGAAAACCTGGAAAAAGAAATATCTGAAAATCAGATAGAATCAGAAATAAAGGAAGAAAAAAGAGGTTTCTTATCAAATTTAGTAAGTAAATTTACAACTTCAAAAATAACTCAAGAACAAGTAGAACAAATATTTGAAGAATTAGAGATAATCTTACTTGAAAATAATGTGGCTCTAGAAGTCGTAGATAAAATAAGATCTAATCTGATAGAAAATCTTGTTGGACAAGAATCAAAAAGCAAAGACGTAAAAGAAAAAGTAATTGAAGCAATAAGAAGTTCAATAAATAATGTCCTGACCGATTCTCCGGATCTAATCGATGAGATAAAAAGCCACAATGGAACATATACAATATTATTTTTTGGAATAAATGGAACTGGAAAAACTACAAGTATTGCAAAATTAGCAAGCCTTCTAAAAAGAAATAATATCTCTTGCGTTCTTGCGGCAGCAGATACATTTAGAGCTGCTGCGATTGAACAGTTAGAGATACATGCAAAAAAGGTTGATGTTCCTATAATAAAAAGCGATTATTCTGCAGATCCTACATCTGTAGCTTTTGAAGCAAAATCATATGCGGAAAAGCATAAAATAAAATGCCTTTTAATAGACACCGCCGGTAGAATGTACACTAAAGAAAATCTAATAAAACAAATGGAAAAATTAATCAGAGTAATAAAGCCAAATAAAAAAATATTTGTTGGAGAATCAACAGCAGGAAATGACATGTTAGACCAAATAAAAACTTTTAACGAAGCTCTTGGAATAGATGGAATAATTCTAAGTAAAGCAGATATTGATCAGAAAGGTGGAACATCATTATCCGTTTCTTATGTTACAAATAAGCCAATTTACTTTATAGGAACAGGCCAAAACTATGATGATCTTAAACAATTTAAAAAGAAAAATATTTTAGAGTCTTTAGGTCTTGATTAAATAGAATTTGACCAAAATATTCATGCTTAAGACTCTCGTAAAAAAATTTAATTAATTCAATCCTTCAGAATTTACTACACTTTTAGAAACAAGATCAAATTTCTTTTTAATATTCAAGTTCCTTAATAACAAAACCATAACGACAACTATTCCTGCAACAAGTAACAAAAGAACAACCCAGAATACAAATCCAATCCGTATATCTTTAGTTTCAGGAGTCAATGTTTCAGTTGGTTCTTCAAATTCTTCTCC
>CAYMJZ010000082.1:0-3031 GCA_964391445.1 Candidatus Woesearchaeota archaeon | reverse complement strand
TTTATATATCATTTTCCCATTTATCTTCAGGATCTTCTTTTTCAATTTTATGGTCATAAGTAGTATATAGTGACATCACACTATCACCACCTTGACGGATTTTTGTTGCTGGACGAATGAGCTTTCTTATCCAGCGGTGGGTTCTGAAGGTTGTTTTTTGCCATGTAGTAAATTCTACTAACCACCTTTCAGAAATATATATTGCAGGATGCCAATCCTCTGAAACTTTTTCATTATCAGCAAAGAAAGTTAGACCAATTTTACTCTCTTTTTTGAGAAGTTTGGCAAATCCTTCAAACCTTTCTTTGTTTCTATAGTCCATATATATAGGGACCATAGCACCAACAAAGACATTCCTATCGTCCTTGAGCTTTCTTTTCATCTGCCTTTTTTATCAACTTCAACTCTTCTCTGGAAAGCCCGGTTTTATTTTGTTCTTCAATGATCTTATCTTTATTTCTTTCGATAAGACAGGAAAGAGCAATATTCCATAGGCTTCTCGTTACAGGATTTTTCATACCCTTATTTTTTTAAAGAATGAATGTTTACCTATTTCACCCCATTTCTGAGGCATTAATCTTTTTAACCATTTACTATGAGGAGACATTTCTTGTTCATTTAAGAAATATTCTACATCTGATGGTAAGACTCTAACATCTTGGAATAAAACCATATTCACGGCTTTCTTACAAGATTCTGTAATAGGACGCCTAGAACGCATGCCATGAAATTGTCCTTCTCTATAGACAACTTCTAATAATGACTTATTGGCATTTATCATTCTATTTACTATTACATTTAATACAGCTAATTGGCCTTCTAAACCCTCTCCTTCTGCTTCTCCACATGCACATCGTTGTGCTGCTTTTACTTCTTTGTCAGAATATTTCTTAGCTGTAATTGTTATTTCTATATCTAAAAACCCCATATACACATTATAATCTTCTACAATAGTAGGAGTTATATTTAATGTGCTATTTAAGGGGAACAAGAATAATAACAGGATAATCGCATATTTCATACTTATTTTTTTCGTGAACAATACTACCAAGCTTATAGCTTAATAGCCTTCATAAGCCAAGTGATTTCACACTTTTGAAGAAAAGGATCTTTAAAATTCCTTGGCTCAAATTTCTCCACGTGATTCCTTCGTGGATCGAATATATATCTTCCTACCTTGTTCATAGTATATCTCAAGCCGTCTGATGTATAGGAAACATTTAGTGCTTTTCCGCTACCATTCTCTCTTAATACTACAAGGTTTCTTTCTGCAATCATCTGTGCAGTTTCAGGCGATATTGTAGAAGAAGCCGTAGCCCCTTCTTCATTATATTTTGTCATAGTTTTGCTAATTCTTTTGGTATTTTTACGTACTCCTTTATTACGGGTAAATTGTGTCTTATTCTTTGTACTTGAGTGGCCATATAATCTACAGCGGCTTTTAGCGGATTGGAATGATGGTTAAATTCGACAAAGATTCGGCTCATGTAATAAAAATAGTCTAACATGATTGCTTGGAAGTTCGGCCTTTCGATCTTTTTGAGAGTAGCCACGCTGATTTTTTGCGGTATCTCCAGCTTTTCCAACGCCTCTTCTAGACATCTCCATTCTTCTACCATGATGGTTTCTTGTTTTGTTACTATCAGCAGCAGTAACATATGCAGTGTTAAATAGTACTTTGACTTATCCATTTGATTGTTCTTCTGTGTTTGAAATATCTTCTTCGTCATCCCATTCATCATCATGCCATTCAACAGCAACTTCACTTGGAGCTTCTGTTGTAATGATGTCGGTATAGGTGTCTTCTCCATCACTTACTATTATGGCAGTATCACCACCTATATAATAAATGAGAGTAATTACACCTTTAATCTTTTTTCCGTCTTTTGTATAAAAAGAATATTCTTCTCCTATTTTCATGTTATTTAATTTGTACCGGAGACAGGACTTGAACCTGCACGCCCTTATGGGCAAGGGATTTTCTTACCACTATAACTTTCGTTACCTTAACTGAAATAAGTTTGTGGTCTGGACTATTTCTTCACCATGTCATTGTTATGATTTAGGTGGAACAGCATCTAGTCTCTACGGCTGGAGCATTACCCCCTATGCCTCGGTGTTAGCAGTTAAGCCTTCGCCGATATTCTGTTCTCCTGTGATAGAATTTCTAATATCACGCTCTACATAGTATTTTCTTTCTAATTCAATTCTATTAAATTTTGGTCCTCCTTTTTGAATAGAGACACCATATTTTCCAACACAACTTTTACTACAAAAGGAGTTAGATTGTCTGTCTTTTCTTAATCTACTGTGTAATGTTGAGCCTTTAACTAAAAATTCTTTTTTACACCATTGACAAGTAAAAATAACATCTTTTACTCTTTTTGCATCAATTTTGCCGTGCTCTGTTCTGTTTAATACAATTAAATTAGATAAATCATTATTTAATGGATTACCATCCAAGTGTTGGACAGTTTCCGTTTCAGTTAAATAACGATTTAAAGATATCTCCATCAGATATTTAGGATAAGATATAGTAGTTTTTCTTCCATTTTTTCTATATACCAATCTTAATCTATTATCTAATTTAGATAAATAAGGTCCATACATTTTTATTTTCTCGTAAATTTTTTCCATAAAGTCCCTCGCGTCTACCAGTTCCACCACTCCGGCAACTATTAATTTCCCCATTTACTCCATGGAGCAATAGTACTAATGTCATCAAAAGTATCATCTAGCAAGGTTGCCATTCTTTTTAACCATGTTCCACCAAGTTTGTGCACTGATCTATCGTCTACTTCGACTATAAACCCAACTTCAGGAAGCATGACAAGAACGTCATCTTCTGGATATGCACTTACTGGACACTCGGAAAGGAGAAATGTTCCTTCTGGTAACATTGGATATAGGCTAAAGTAAACTTCTAGTAGTTTCATTTTATTATCATTAATATTATAGCAGCAATAATAAGAAGGCCACCAAATATAGCTGTTATTTTCATTTCTCTTTCTTCTTCCATGTTAAATCTTTT
>CAYMJZ010000081.1:0-3080 GCA_964391445.1 Candidatus Woesearchaeota archaeon | reverse complement strand
GTATCTAAAGTCGAGTCTGGTTATGAAGTCAAAGCTTTAGGAAAAAAGAAGATTTACTTTAACAGTTTACAAGTTAACTTGCCTCTGAAGAAGTATTCTGTGAAAGATAATAAGTTAACAATGGAATTTGGTTTGGAATGAAATTGTTATTGACTTCTGCAGGGCTTTCTAATATCTCTTTGAAAAATGCTCTTAAGGATATGGTCGGAGATAAAGAGATTAAAATTGCTTTTATCCCTACTGCTTCAAATATAGAAGAAGGGGATAAAGATTGGCTTATAAAAGATTATGTTGAATGTACTAAAGTTGGTAGCCTAGATATTGTGGATATTTCAGCTGTTTCTAAAGAAGTATGGCTTCCAAGGTTAAAGAGTGCGAATACCATATTTATTGGAGGAGGACATACTTATTATTTAATGGATTGGATAAACAAATCTGGATTAAGTAAAGAACTTCCTGAACTTTTGAAAACTCGAGTCTACGTTGGAATTAGTGCAGGAAGTATGGTGGTGTGCCCTAAATTAACTTTAAGTTCTTCTGATTTAACTCAACACAGCAAATATTCTAAAGATATGTCTGGTTTAGAGTATGTTAAATTTTATCTCAAACCCCATTATAACTCTAGTTTTTTCCCTCAATCTATAGATGAATACATTAAATTGGATGCAGAAAAATTAGATAATGATACTTATGCGATTGACGATCAAAGTGGTATTAAAGTCGTAAATGGAAAGATGGAAATTATATCCGAAGGCAAGTGGAAGAAATTCTAATTCTATTTTTCACTCAATGCATATTTAATGAAATGATAGTATGCAAATATGCTAAATCCAAATGGAATGTATCCTAAATATCCTAATAGGGGCATTTCAAAGATGTATGCAAAGTCAACGAATGGTATTATGTAAATCCATTTTACACTTGCCCAATAATTCCAGAATTCCCATAATAAGCCCATAATTAATGAGGCAAATATTATTTGGTTAATTATTTTCCACTGTTTTGATTTGAAAAGATAAAGAACACTTTCTTTTTTATTTCTATAATTGATTCCATCTATAATTAGAAATATAAATATCCATTCTATGGCAAAAAGATATCTTGGTAATAACATCATTCCTACAAACATTGATACTCCTAAGATTAATGTAAAAATAAATGATTTTCTCGACATTGGTTTATTTGGAATGCTTGAACTGAAATCCTTTGTGAAAAATGAAAGGGTAATAAAAAATGCGGGCACAACTGTTGAAAAGGCTAATAATTCAAATAAATCATGATATCTTCCGAAGTATTCTACTCCTAAATATGCCCAATTATTGACTCTGATGTTGATGTATTCAAACATCTTCCAGAAGGGAATTGATATCACAAACATTCCGATAATTGCAAAAGGATTATTGTTAATCCAAGATTTTCCTTTTACTTTTAAGACTAAATAGTCTGCAAATAATATGTAACCGATCCAAATAATTATGAAATGAAATTTTTCAAATGGCTGGATTTTTAAGAATACATTTATTTGCGAAAATACGATTAAGACAAAACCAATTAACCCAAATAAACTTCTCTTTTTCATTAATAATTAAATAAATTTCTTTTAATAAAGATATGCGGGAACTAGGATTCGAACCTAGGTAAGCACTAAGCTATCACGGCCTAAACGTGACCCGTTTGACCACTCCGGCATCCCCGCACAATTAGTTGAAAATTAGATGACTTTTAAGGGTTTGGATTCTAAAAATAAAAAATAACTAATTATTCTTGTATTTATCTTGATACATTTTTTGCGCTAATTTTATGTCTTCCATTGCTGCCTCTCTTCCTACAATTTCTGGAACAGTGCATTTTTTTCCTTGAAGTTCTTTATATGTTTCAAAGAAGTGTTTTAGTTCTGCTATTGTATGTTTTGGAATGTCTGTAATGTCATTGTATTCTTCATATCTTGGATCTGATGCATAAACTGCTAGTAGTTTTTCGTCTCTTTCATCTCCATCAATCATCCTTAGAACTCCTATAATCTTAGCGCTTACTAAAGTCATGGGATATACAGGCCTCTGAGTTAGGATGATTATGTCTATAGGGTCATTATCATACCATAAAGTTTGAGGTATAAACCCATAATCTCCGGGATAATGAACTGAACTGAATAGGAATCTATCCAGTTTTAGCATTCCTGTTTCCTTATCTATTTCGAATTTGTGTTTTGAATCTTTTGGAATTTCAATTACTGCATTGACTATTTTTGGAGCTTTTTCTCCAACAGGTATGTCGTGCCATGGATTGAAAGATCTTGTTTCTTGTTTCATTTTTTAAGGGATGATGGTAAATAAATTAGCTTTAAAAAGCTGACTATTTGATTCGTTTAAATTAAAAGATAAAGCTCCCATCTTTCTCGACCGTCCTCACGTGCTTTGAAGTAGATTTATGATCATGCCAGTCCACACAATACTTTGTATTGTGGTAACTTCAACTCTTAGGAGTTAAAGTGATTTGAACCTGAACACTGGAATAAATCATGGAATGATTTGGTGCAGTTAAAACTGCAAAATGATCGTGCCAGGATTTGAACCTGGGACCCCTGCCGTATCAGAGCAGTGCTCTACCGGGCTGAGCTACACGATCAGAGAGAAAACAAATTGATGGTTTATAAAACTGATTAATCTAATGATTTTTCTAAATTCTAAGAATAAAATTATAAAATAAAAAAAATAAAATGTCTGTTTAAGCTGTGATTTTTCCAGCTATTGTTCCTGTTGAAGTCAAATCTATTGAGCTTCCAGCTTTACTGTAGCTAATAGTTATGTCTCCCTTGTATGTTCCACCTGCATTTAGTGCAGTTGGGCATCCAATTGTGAAAGATACCGCTGAACTTGGGGTAACTGAAATTCCTCCAGTCCATGTACAGTCAACATTAGGGCTTGACCCGTCTATGCTAACACTTGTAACATTCAAATCTTCTCCACCGTTATTCCTTAATTCCATTACAATTCCTGATGAACCTCCACCAGTATCGGCTTGAATGTTTTGAGCATTGACATAGAAAGGCGCAGTAACGATTGCAGAATCTGTTACGTATT
>CAYMJZ010000080.1:0-3087 GCA_964391445.1 Candidatus Woesearchaeota archaeon | reverse complement strand
CTAAATAGTTCATGTAAGCGTGCCCGAACATTTATCCTAGGTAATAGGCAGATATATGTATTCTTTCTTTTATATAGATAGACACCCGACTTATTAGGAATAGGTTCATAGTTTAATTCGTGCATTCTAAAATGCGGAAAACCAGTATTAATTACTGGGTTAAACCATGCTGTTACCAACAATACAGGCCGACTTTCTCCAATATGAGTAACCGCATCAATTAATTTACTATGTCCTTTCCTTTCTTGGAATTGGCCAATTGATCCTATGATTTGTGTTTCTTTTGGAAATGTGGTTCCTATTTGGGTAGACCAGAATTCAACAGGATCATCCTTATTAATTATTTGACAGGACGTGCCATCCTTTGAATGTGCTAATGGTATCTTCTTTACAGATGCCTTAGGGAAATTTACCTTTAAAATATCACAGGAATAATTAGAATAACTTCCTAAGAATCCTTTAACGTTGTTCCCTACTGCTTTCTTAATATCAGTAGGGAAATTCGTGTAAATTGTTGGACAAATAAATGACTGAACCCCTTCTGCAGGGATTACAGACATTTGTCCTAACGGAACAAATCCAACAGTGTGATACTTAAATTCGCACTGTCTATTAATTTCATTCTCTAAGGATTTAAATGGCCAGCCGCCTAGCTCAGGATCTTTCAGATCTATTTTGCCATCCTTAGATAGTATAGCTACAGAAATATCATCAGTTGGATTATTAAGCTTATAGCTTGCTATACAACTTGTTGAAATGATACCTTCTGGAGAAGAATCAAAAATACCACAAAAGTTTACTCTTCTAGACATGATCTTGAGGATAGATTGATTTTAAGTATTCATCAGTAACTATAGCCGACTGACGGCCATTCATACTCTCTTGCTGAAGAACATTTCTTGTAGAACCATCTTCTAGATGGACTAACCATAATTTTGTAATAAAGGAGCCCTGTTTATCTTCTCTTTTAAGTTCAGCTTTAATGGCAGCTTTACCTTCCATTGACTGAATTAATGTGCCAATTTCATAATCCATTATTATTCAATTCCTGTAATATAAATATTTGATGATTTGTTGTCATTTTTTAGATCCTTCAAGACATGTTTACTCCAATTCTCTAAATTTGAGTATACTTCATTAGTGTGAAGTTCTTCTATTGACATGAATTTTCCTTTTAGGATCTCTTTCTCTCTTACCTGAATTGGGAAATCCACCTCTATTTGCATAGAAACACCAATATGAACGCGGTCAATTGGAGTATCATTAAATATAATAAGATTTTCTGACATACTTGCGAACATTTGAGAAAGCTCGGGGAGCCTCTCGATAGGTATCTCTAGCTCTTCGTCTAACTCTCTAGTGGCCTCTAGAAACAGAATAAGAGATAAGCTTATATTCTCAAATAGAGCCGGCCAATTATTCATATGACCGCCAACTCCAATAGAGTATTTACCAATTAAACGAGGATCTCCTCCTATCCTTTCATATGTATAGATCTCATCCTTATTGTTTCTAACAGTAACATAAGGAATTATTTGACGAAACTTTTCGTTTGTCTCTGCTTCAGTTCGATCCAGCACATGTATTTGACAGTTTAACAGATCTTTTACAGTGGTAATATTATCTTGTGCTGAAACGCACAAAATTCTTTCGTTATACTTTTTCATATATCTTTTCGTAGTTTCCTATTAAATGCTTATTGATGTATGTAACTTCTTCAGGAGATAACCTTATGAATTGTGATGCCAGATCTAATAGTATTATACCAATGTTATTCCAGTTATCAATTGATAGCCTTGAAATGGCAATGTTATACAGCTTACCAAATATTAGACCTATTTCTTCACATAGAAACTCACAGAAAGATTCATCAATTTTTTTTCCTCTATTCATCTCTATATAAGAATAACAAGCGCTAGTTACCGCTTTGTAGCCATTTATGTTTATATTCTTATTAGTTCTTATTTTAAGGATTACATCTGTAAATCCTTCTTCAGTCATTTCAGCAACCATTTTCGGGTATTGGTGATCTGGTTTCTTGGCTTTCTAGCTTGTTTTTGTACCAATCTGGAATGTCATTCACTATATTCCTAGAGATTTTCTTCCAGAAGTGACCGAATAGGCATTCTTTTATATAGTCTTCCTCTTCTTCTTTTACATCTTTCTGAAATTCTCTTATTATAAGACCAATATCTGATAAGGAATTCTTTAATTCATTTCTTTCTGCTAGATGCTGGGTAGCTTTTCTGTACCTTGCCTCAGTTTTTAAACTTGATGCGATGCTTTCAAATATATCTATCTTTTCAGTATCGCCCTTAATGGACTTTACCATAGTTTCTTTGAACTCATTCGAAACAAGTTTAGCCATCATAGCATTCCCTTCATAGGTATATTGATTATAGTTTTTAAAAACTAGGCCTTCAATTTTAGTCTTACCTAGTTGTGATATACTTTCCATCCAAGGGCCAGTTTCATCAATATCATTGATAAGGTGCGTGCCGAATGATTTTATTGGTTCGCAATTTATCTTTGAGCAATGCTGACAGATCTCTTCATGAGATAAATAATCTTGAGATCCATAAGGCATCTTTTGGATATCAAAAATTATAGTATTACCTATTGGAGCTCTTTCATATTCCAACATGTTGTGCCTTTTATTCTTTATGGATTCAGCTCTATAAATATATCCTTCTTCCACATTTTTTTCATTCAGAAGGATATTTGCTATAGATGGTCTGAATAGATCTGGAGCATTAGTTAGATCAAATTCTACATTTTTTGATCTAAATATTATCTTATCATTTAATTTCATAAATGAGAATTGAGAACCGTCTATCTTTTCTTGAACTTCTACACTAGAGGAGAATATGGTTTTTATTGACCTATGTCCTATGTGTAGTAATTTAGGGTATTGTGGTATTAGCATTTTTATGCGTAGTCGAGTTTCATTGATTTTTGGTTGAGCAATATCTGTTTGGCCTTATCACTTAGATCTTGCATCAATTCAAGATTCACATCCTTCCCTAATACATGTGCATAAATTGTTGCGCGAGTATCGCTATTAGGTTTTGGATGTATCAATATAAT
>CAYMJZ010000079.1:0-3321 GCA_964391445.1 Candidatus Woesearchaeota archaeon | reverse complement strand
AAGGAGATAAATTAATTGTAATTAGGAATGGAGACGACTTAATTATAAAAAAATCTATTCCAGAGATTCTTTTAGCATCCCATAAATCTTTAGCAAAGACATGGTTGACTAAAGAAGAGGATAATGCATGGAAAGACCTCTAAGAGGAGATATAGTTGTCATTAATTTTCCCTATTCAGATTTAACCATTTATAAGAAAAGACCTGCATTTGTAGTTAAAGTTCCTAAAGGAGAGGACATTATTGTTTGTCAAATCACTGCTACCTCATCAGAAAAATCTGTTGAGATTTCTTTAAGCGATGATGAATTTGAGCAAGGTAAATTGAAAATGCAAAGCAATATTAGAATTGATAAAATATTTTCAGTAGAAAAATCGATGATAGATTATAAAATTGGCCATCTAAAAAAAGAAAAAGTTAAAGATATTTTAGATAAAGTATTTTTATTTCTAAAAAGTTAAGCATGCGCGGGTCGCACTGGGTCCTCTTAATATCCACTGATGCGCACCCATTAAAGTTTTATAGTTATTAATCTAAAAATAATTAATGGCTTACTCAGTTTATACAACCGAAAGCTTCGATAAAGAATTTGGGAAATTAAACAAGTCAGACCAAGAGATTCTTGATAAAATGTTTAAGCAACTTACACAAAACCCAAATGTTGGAGATCAGTTGCGTTTTCCTTTCTTTCGTGAAAAAAGATTAAGAGAAAAGAGGGTTTACTATCTTATTTATGATGATTTATCAGCAGTTTTGATGGTAGCTATTGGAGGTAAAAAAGCGCAGCAAACTACCATTGATCAAATAGTAAATCTACTCCCAGAATTCAAACAATATATGAAAAAGTTATTAGAAAATAGTTAAGCTACTTTTCTTATTTTTCCAAGCTTAATATCAGCCAAGCTATTTTTGAATTGATTAACTAAATCTACATCGAGTTTCTTTATCACGGCCATGTCATTAACCACTTCAAGAGCAACAGTTGAACCTTCCACTAACCCTAACATTTCCCTTATCTTTGAAGGAATTACTACTTGGCCCTTTGAACTTACTTTAGTTATTTCCATTGTAAGAAAGTAAGAAATTCATACTTTATAAATCTTTGTGCAATGGTAAAATTATTAAGTTAGGAATTACTAAAATAAGGGGTAAACAAAATGTTTGGAAAAAGATCAGTTAAAGATATTGAGAATCATGCTAAGTGGCAGTATAACACTTTCTTTATGGATACCATAATTCCTGCATTAGATTATATGATAAAAGAAGGACATGGATATCCTGGTAAAATGACTTCAAAAGAATGGAATAAAATCCTTGTAGAAATGAAAGAGGGTTTTGAAAGACTGAATAAAAGATACAATGAAGATATGGGATGGTCTTTTCTCAAACTTAATAAACAAGATAAAGCCAAAATAGATAAAAGTTTTGACTTATTCAAAAAACACTTCCATAACCTTTGGGATTAGTTAGGTGCGCATGAAAGGATACGAAGAGGGGTATGCGCGGGCCGTGTAGGTTGACAAAAAGTCTGTTTTGATGTGCTTTTTTGTGTTCACAAAAGTCCCTGATGGTTAAAAGTTAGGGAAATACACAAAAAACATGAAGATAGACCCCTACAGAAATAAAGAAAGATACATAGAGTGGAAAGAACGCGCAGCAAAAGGAATCAGGAATCTCAACAAAATCAACTCCGACACTATCTTTAGGTATGTTACAGATATGGAACTTGGTCTTAATGTTTCAGTTATTAATAAAAAAGGAAGTAGAAGCTACATTCGTCTAACAAGCATAATCCAGAGAATGGTATTTTTAGCAAATAGATTTGAAAAGTTATATAATATTTCTGATATCACAAAAATAACTGAAAAAGAAGTCCATTCTTACTTTTCTGGAATGAGAAATGGAACAATACTTCAAGATAATGGCAAACCATACATGTCAACAGGAGATTTTGTAAAGAATTTCAAGGCTTTTTGGCACTGGCATCAAAAAATAAAGCGAAAAGAAGGAATTGATGTTCCCGATATAACTATTGACTTAGATACTAGCCGAGAAAAACCAAAGTGGGTGTACTTAACCGAAGAACAAGTCAAGAAAATATGTGAGAATGCAAAATATGAATATAAAGTCTTAATAATGTTCCTATTCGATACAGGTATACGTGCTCCAACAGAGTTGCTAAATGTTAGAGTATCTGATTTTATCAATGATTTCAGTGAGTTAATAATAAGAGATGAAGCAAGTAAAACATTTGGTCGAAGGATTAAACTAATGCTCTGCTCAGATATGATTAAAGGGTATGTAAATAACAATAAGCTATCTGGAAATGATTATTTATTTAAAATTGTGCCGAATACTGCAAATAAATATCTAAAAAGACTTTCTAAGAAATTATTTGGGGAAGGCAAGAGCTTAGCAGGACAAAAATACTCAGAACTTACTATGTACGACTTCAGGCATTGTTCATGCTGTTACTGGTTACCCCGTTATAAAAGCGAGAGTGCTCTAAAGTTTAGGTTCGGATGGAAAAAATCTGAAAAGATCCACTATTATAGCGAGATGTTAGGAATGAGAGACAACATAAGCGAAGAGGATATGCTAGTAGATGTAACAAAAACCGAGATAGAGCAAAGACTACTAAAAACAGAAAATGAGAAAAAAGTGCTAGAAGAACGTATGAGGGCTTTAGAAGAAACCATGAAAAAGATTTTAGATGGTTTAGATAATGGATTAAGAGTTGTTAACTCAGCTAGGTAAAATATTAAATTACTCTTTTATTATGTTCTCTAACTCTTCGAAACCGTCTAGTAATTCCTTTATCTCTTTCTTTGCTTCTTTAATAATTTCTTTACTTGGCCTGTAAGTTATATCTATGTGTTTATCTTTTTTGTATTTATTAATCGAAAGGTCATAATCATTATTCTTTATCTCTTCAAATGATACAAAAAAGTGTTTTTCTTCCCTATTCGCATTATCTTCTTTATTGCGGTTGTTAAATCGTTTTAAAATGTCTGGTATGTCGTTTTCTTTTATTTCGTTTCTTTTATCATCAAGACTCAATCCATCTGCTTCCATTTTGTAAAACCAAACTTTTTCTGTAGGTTCTCCCTTTGTAAAGTAAAGAACAGCTGTTGATACCCCTGCATAAGGTTTGAAAACTCCTGATGGCATAGATATAACTGCATCAAGCCTGCATTTTTCTAATAAGAGTTTTCGGATAGATCTGTGAGCATTTGAGTTACCAAATAAGACTCCATCAGGAACAATTACTGCACATCTTCCTCCAATGGTTAAAGCGTTATACATAAGTTCCAAAAATAAA
>CAYMJZ010000078.1:0-3348 GCA_964391445.1 Candidatus Woesearchaeota archaeon | reverse complement strand
ATTAGCTTCACCAAGATTTGAATCTGGACCTCCAAAATTCAATGCTATGGAATTACCTAGATTGATTGATAGAATGGTAAGAGAAAGCCACGTTATTGATTTAAAGAAACTGGTAATAACTGAAGGAGAGAAAGTATGGACAGTTATAATTGATATTTATCCAATTAATGATGATGGGGCTTTAATTGATGCTGCAAGTATTGCTACAATGGCTGCATTGATGAACTCTAAGTTGCCTGAATTGGGAGATGATGGAAGAATCGATAGAGATAAGAAACCTTCAAAGAAACTTGTCTTAGTTGATGGAACAATACCTTTGACTATTACATTCTACAAGTTAGGAGATTCCTTATTCATAGATCCTACAAGAGAAGAGGAAGAAGCTTGTGATGGGAAGATAATGTTTGGGTTGTCTCAATATCATGGAAAAGAGCATATGATACACTCTGCTCAAAAAGGAATGGAAGCTCACTTTACAAGCGAAGAAATAGAAAATATCATGAAACACCTTCCAAAAGTGTATGACGATACACTTAAAAAGCTTAAAAAGTTTCTGAAATAACTAATGGAAGCAACAAAAGACTTTACAAGATTTGAAATAGCACGTATATTGGGTGCTAGAGCTTTGCAAATTTCTATGGATGCTCCTCTTTTGATGCATATTTCCGACGAAGATTTGAATACAATGCACTTTGATGCTTTGAAAATTGCTACAAAGGAATTTAACTCAGGAGTTTTGCCAATTTCAGTTAGAAGACCTATGCCTCTTAAGACAGGAGCTAAACTTCAACCCGTTAGAGATGAATCTATGGATGACGAGAAGATAGTTGAGAAAGAAAAGGAAGTTGAAAAGGAAATAGTTGAAAAGGCAGAGGAAATGGGCCTTGTAAATGAAGGAGATAGCGAAGATTCTATAATTGATGATTCTTCTTCTGGATCAGAAGAATAATTTCTAAATTTTCTTAATTAAAAAATGGAAAAATCTAACCAGAGAGAATATGCTATCAAAACTATTGCAGAATTAAGAAGGGTTCCAGGAACTGGTCTTTTTGATTTTGGGAGTATTCTTGCTATGCCTACAAGAGATTTGCAAGCTTATTTGCAAGATGAAGTTTATAGGCCACTAGAATCTAGATTGAGAAATGCTTCTAGAGATGGATTTGGAGCTGTAAGCTACTTACTATATTCCGCTTTTGATAGAGATAAAGATTTGATTGCGTTGCATTTTGTTGAGCGAGTTCAAATTCCTGGAGGACGCGTTCCGGATAAAATTGAAGAAGGCCTTAATTTGACTGGAGAAAGACACATAGTAAAACCTAAGCCTATTGAATTAATGTTATATGTTAAAGCAATACAAGATGAGCCCTTACTTCTGCCTGATGATGTTTTTGCTAGAGAATTAGTTTTTAATTAGAGTATATTTTAGATTAAAATTTTAGGCTCTTTCTTTTCTTGGATTTTCATATTCACTCATTAATTCATTATACTTCTGATTTATTAATAATCTGTATAAATTTCTTTCTGGAACATATTGCTCAATAGCACTATTAACTTTTGTAAAAATAGCAACATAACAGGTTATTAATTTTTCAACTAATGGATCTGTTCCAAATTTTCCTTTTTTCCAATTTTTAACTTTTAATATCAATCCATCTAAATCAGATAAATATCTATCGAGTGCATCGCTCTTGGTAATTCTTAACCTATGCCTTTTTTTATAAATTTCACTCATTAGACTATCTTAAATTAAGAGATTATTAAATTAAGCAGATTTTTATAGATTTATTTCTTTGTTTTATTGATGATTATAAAAGAGGTTAAGGCTCGCATTATAGAAGATTCTCGCGGAGAAAAAACTATTGCAGTTTCAGTGAATAGGTGTGAAGAAGCTTCTTCTCCTAACGGAAAATCAACTGGAGAATATGAAACTAAGCCTTATTACAAAGATATTAATTTTTGCGTTGATTTCTTGAATAAATGGGATGAAGATGTTGAAATAAACAAATTTGATGACTTAAATATTGTTGAAAAGATAATATGTAGGAAACTAAAATTGAAAAGAGCTAATGATTTTGGGGCTAATTCTCTTTATGCATTCGAATCTGCAATATTGAAAGCTCTTGCTTATACTAATAGAAAAGAGTTATATGAAATTGTAGGAAACTCTAGAAAGATTCCATTTCCTGTCGGAAATGCGATTGGAGGAGGTTTGCACAGTTCTGCTGTTTCTAGGCATCCTAACTTCCAAGAATTTTTGATTATTCCAAAAGGAAAATCAATATCTAAGAATGTTAAAGCAATGAATTATTTATACAAAATTGCTAGAAGAAAATTAAAAATAAAAAAAGTTAATGATGAAGGAGCTTTGCTTGTTCAATTCAATGATACTGATGTTCTTGATATATTAAAGAGATTCAAAATAATTGCGGAGAAGAAATTTAAGTTTAATATTGAGCTGGGAATAGATTGTGCTTCTTCAACTATATTTCATAATGGAAAGTATAACTATCATGAACAAAAACTTGACTCTAAATGGCAACTTAACTTCATTTCTGGATTGATTGAAGATTATTCTTTGTTTTATATTGAAGATCCTTTTAATCAGAGAGACTTTGTTAGTTTTTCCAAATTGAATAAAAATTCTAAGGCTATGATTGTGGGTGATGATTTGACTGCTACTCAATATAACCGAACTGTTGGTGCAATACACACTAAATCAATATCGGGGATGATAATCAAACCAAATCAAAATGGTTCTTTAATTGAATTGAGAAAAATATTTGAGTTATGCAAGAAAAATGGAATAAAAACAGTATTATCTCATAGGTCTGGAGAAACTATGGATGATGCCTTGGCAGATTATGCTGTCGGTTTTGGAGCAGATTACATAAAATGTGGTATTGCTACAGGATGGAGAGAGGCTAAGTTGAAGAGATTAATTGGGATAGAGAAAAAATTAAAGTGATGTTTTAGCCATTTCTCTAAATTTTTTGATTATTCTTTTATGACCTTCTTTTTCTACAATTTCCCAAGATTTTTTGTAGTCTGGAGAAAGAGCAGAAGTTATTATGTCTTCTTTTAATCTTTCTTGACTGAACAAAGAAAGATAAATTTCTTTATGTATTGCATGAACAATTATATGATTTTTTGTAAGAACACTCTCTTTAGAATAATTTTCATTTAGGTAATTGTACCATTTTTTACATTTTTCATTATTTTGGATTTGTATCTGATGAATTAATTCATGGACTAAGGTATCTACAAAATCGTTTGCAGAATTATGAATTTTTATTGTTAATGGGTCTGAAAAAGACCTTCCAAATCCATTTACATAACAAACTACGTCTT
>CAYMJZ010000077.1:0-3350 GCA_964391445.1 Candidatus Woesearchaeota archaeon | reverse complement strand
ATACCATTTATTCTTCTTTTTAGATGGATTACTTTTTATTTCAACGATAATCCTGTAGAGGTTTTAGGATTTATGTCTGGATTTTGGGCTTATTTTGTATTTTTTATAATAACCTCTATAGCCTGGAGAAAAATACTAAAAGTTCACTAACGCAAGGTTTTTATAACATATTTTAAGAGATGATTTATGGATAACGAAAAAATAGAAATTTTGAATAGTCTTAATTCAAGATATGAAATGTTTATAGAGCAACTTAAACTAGTGGAACAACAAATTTCAGAACTTTCCCTTTTCGCAGAGGAACTTGATATTATAACTCAAAATAAAAATTCAGATATATTTGCACCTATAGGAAAATCTGTTTATGCTCCTGTAAGGGTAAATAATGAAAAAAAGATGTTAGTTGAGGTGGGAGCAGGATATTTAGTCAACAAAGATATTAAAGAGACTAAAGAGGTAATAATTGAGCAAAAACGAAGGCTTGAGTCTTTTAAGATACAAATTTCTTCAGAAATCGATAATTTGACGAATGAATTGCAGAGTTTGATCGCTCAATAATTCTTTAGAGACTTTTTAGCAGATTTGATAAAGTCTTTATGGGATAATATTCCTAACTCTGAAATTATGTAAGATACTTGATTCTTCGGGATCCATTCAAATGCCGGATTTTCTATATTTACTTTCTTAGGAGACTTAGGCCATATTTCTTTCCAAGATCTTTTTTCTATAGGGATTCTTTTTGAAGAAAACTTCCAAGAATCGGTTATTATGTAAAGAGGTTTTTTCAAGTCTTTTGAGATTTTGGCAATTAATCCGGAACCTATTTTATTAAGAACTCCTTTTTTTGTTATCGCGTCTGCCCCTAACATAATTATGTCTGATTTTTTTATGTCTTCTAGTATTGCTGAGTCAATAGACATAGAAACTTTAATTCCTGCTCTTGAAAGTTGTCTTGAAGTTAAATGTCCTTGATATAATGGACGAGTTTCAGTATTTATTACTGAAAAAGATTTCTTATTTTTATGGGCCTCAATTAAAGCATTTGCAAGAGTACTAGAATGGCAATGAGTAAATATGACTTGGCCATTTTGGATTGTTTTTTGCACATAATGATTAATAAATTTTTGAGCATTCTCAAAATGATTTATTACATTTTCTACAGAAGACTTTTGGATTACCTTTAAAGAATTAAACAACATTGGTTCGGTTGGCCTCAAACTTGAAAGAACCTTTATAGAATTTTTTTTTGGACGAAGACAATATGCTTCAATCCCTGCCTTAGCAACGTTTGTGGCACCTTGTATTTTGACGGATTTTATATCATTACAAATCTTTTCAAACTTATCCATTTAGTTATAGAGGCAACATATATAAAAAGGTAGTTGGTTTTTTGTTTTGTGATGCATAATGTTTGAAATGCTTATTAATCCTGCAAAAGCTGAAAGAAAACCTTGGGAGATGTTTTTTGTTGGAGCTTTTTATGCCAGCATTTCAATTTTACTTGTTGAATGGATTTTCAAGAATGATCCAGTATTAAGTGAAACAGGAGGAATACTTGTCGTTACATTTACTGTTATGTTTTCTATACCTTTCATGTTCTACATGTTTAGAATAGAGGAGACTAGATCTTCACAGGATGGATCTAGCGCATTTCAGATGTTAAAAGATCATAGAAAAGCAATATGGGCATTCATGTGGTTATTTGTAGGATTTGTAATAGGCTTCTCATTTTGGTATATTCTTTTGCCTACAACAGGAACTCTAGAGCAACAGTTAGACACATTCTGCAATATAAATAGGCCAAATGATCCCAACTGTAAAGATACTGTATTGGTAAGGGAACCAAACACTAGCCCTACAGCTTTTGCAACTAATAAAGAAAGAATGTTTTTGATTTTTGCGAACAATACTTATGTTTTGATATTTACACTTATCTTTTCTTTGTTATTTGGAGCAGGAGTTGTTTTCATACTGGCCTGGAACGCTAGCGTAATAGCTGCTGCAATAGCAATATTCACCAGATCTGATCTAAACTATCTGCCAATTGCGATGTTAAGGTATTTTGTACATGGTCTTCCTGAAATAGGGTCTTACTTTATTGGCGCTCTTGCTGGAGGAATGATATCTTTCGCAGTAATAAGGAGAGAAATAGGTACAGAAAAATTCTGGAAAGTTTTACAAGACTCACTTAATTTGATAATATTAGCAATAATAGTCTTATTTTTAGCAGCATTATTGGAAGTTTTTGTTACTCCTCTGTTTTTCAATTAATTTTCTTAAATAGTTTGTCATTCCTTAAAGAATATCTTCTATTTTTTGAGGCTAATAGATTATTAAGTCTCCTAACATACTTTGGGAAAATACCTAATAACTCGCTTCTTATTTTGGAAAATAATTTAAAGCTATTTTTTTGAATACTTTTTTTCGACCATAAACTTCCAGAATAGATATATTGTGAAGGAGAATAATTTATTCTTTTAACGCCTCCTACCTTTTTTGCTTGAAAATAAATATATAGAGGATATTTATTCATCACATGACTACTATATCTTGCTTTGAGAGGATCTATGCAATTAAATAGCTTGATTTTGGGACCATATTCTATAATTATTGCCTTTTCAACTTCAAAACCATTTTCTTCTGAAAATGCTCTAAAAAAGAATTCTGGACTAAATTGATAAAATCCATGTCCTAACTGATTGTTTACTGGAAGAAAACCTATGAATCTTCCTCCAACTTTAAGCAAATTGGTATAATTTTCGATTGCAACTGGAATGTTGAAGATATGCTCTAAAGAACCTCCATCGAATATTAGATCGAACTTAGGATTAATAGATAATTTTTTGTTCAGATCTCCAATTATTGTTGCTCCTTCATATTTGGAAAAATCTATCGAATCTATTTTTTTAGCACCTAGAAAACGAAAAAAGTCTTCGGCATATTGTTTGTTATATATTTCTGAATAATTTTTATAACTTTTAAACAAGATGTCTATCTCTTTATTAGATAGAAGTATTGACTGTCTCCCAATCATCAGAGTGCTGTCAAATTTTACTCCTTGTTTTGAAGATAACTTCAATAAATTAGCACATTCAAATTCTATAGCCACATCAATAGTAAAATTATCTCTTTAAAAAAGTGTTGAATTTCTTACAGCGAAGCTTTAAATAACGGATTTTATCAAATATAATATGATTAAGTTTAATCAAAAGACAAGACAAGTGTTTGATTTTATACGCAAGAAATCCGGCTTAATACCTTACTTTCTTTTAGCAGTTGTAGTATATCTAGCTGTTTGGATAAGAACCAGGAATATTGCAGGATTAAGAGATATTACTACTGGTGGTTGG
>CAYMJZ010000076.1:0-3358 GCA_964391445.1 Candidatus Woesearchaeota archaeon | reverse complement strand
TGTTATTTATAAACCTAACCAGTTAAAGACTATTAAATTCAACTTTTCCAGATATAAGTTGCCTAATAGTTTCTACCAAATCTTTAACTTTAACACGAACCTGTTTTGTAGTGTCCCTATCTCTTATTGTAACATCCTTTCCTTTTATAGAATCTCCATCAATAGTAACACAGTAAGGAGTACCAATTTCGTCATTTCTAGCATATCTTCTTCCAATAGTCCCACTATCATCATAAGTAGTTTCAAACTCCTCCTTCAAATCTTCAAAAATTTTTCTTGATAGTTTAACAACCTCTTCATCTTTTTTGACTATAGGAAAAACACCTACTTTAACAGGAGCAAGCTTAGGATGTAACTTTAATACTACATTGTCTCTTTCCTTATCGTAATTATAAGCATCCAGCATTATAAGCATAAAGGCCCTCTCAACTCCGAGTGATGGCTCACAAACAACTTCAGGCAACACTTTTCCAAACTGAGGATCTTGTATTTCCAAATTTTTTCCAGAAAACTTCTGATGCTGAGTTAGATCATAATTAGACCTATCTGCAAATCCTTGGACTTCCTTCCAACCCATAGGAAATTTATATTCTAAATCCCAAGTATCTGTAGAATAATGGCTCTTTTCATCTGCTAAATGCTGTCTCAATCTAAAATTCTCTAAATTAACACCAAGTGACTTAAACCAAGCAATTTCCTGACCAATCCAATAAGCGTGCCAATCTCTCTTAATTATTTTATCTTTCAAAGCTTTAGATATTTTCATTTTAACAGGTTCTTTTTTTGAATTCTGCATATCTTGAGAATAAATTAAAATCTCCGAGTCGCTTATTTCATAAGGACATTTTTGATTAGGAGCAATAAAATATTCTATTTCCATTTGTTCAAGTTCTCTATCTCTAAAAATAAATTCTCTAGGAGATATTTCATTCCTAAAAGCCTTTCCAATTTGAGCAATTCCAAATGGCAAACTCATTCTAGCATTTTCTGCAACAAGCTTAAAGTTAGCAAAAATTACTTGTGCAGTCTCTCCTCTTAAGTAAGCCTCAGTAGGATTTAAGGCTCCAACCTGTAAAGGAAATAATTGATTAAATTTGCCTAAGACTTCATATTCCCCGCCACATTTATCACACTTAGTCTTTCCAACCTCATTTGCATCGATCTTGGTAGCATTTTTACATTTCTTACATTTTACTGCAACGTCATAAAAACTAGATAAATGCCCTGAAGCTTCCCAGAGTTTTCTAGGAGTAATTATTGACCCGTCTATTCCAACTAAATCTTCCCTTCTTTTAACATGATAATTCCACCACTCCTTCTTTATATTGTTCTTTAATTCAACACCGACAGGACCAAAATCCCATATACCTGCCATACCCCCATAAATTTCAGCGGAAGGATAGACAAAACCTTTTCTCTTGCAGAATATAGCTAAATCCTCCACAGTTAATTTAGGAACTTCACTTTTATTAACCATGCAGAATTTACAAAAACCTTTACTTTAAACCTTTCTATAAACCTTTAAATAACAATCTCCAATCAAATTATTATGCACGGATGGCGAAGTGGTTAACGCGGTCGGCTGCAGCCCGACTATCCGTAGGTTCGAATCCTGCTCCGTGCTTTCTTTTTTAACATGATTCGTTCGAATCACTTTAACTCTTTAGAGTTGAAGTTACCACGGTGCTTCGCACTGTGTGGGCTGCTCCGTGCTTTCTTTATCAACAAAAAATCAAAAAATAAAATAAATCTCTATAGAAATTTAATCTTCATCAGAAGAAATTTCTTTTATCCTTTCACTTACGCCCTTAGCCTCAAGTTCAAGGTTTTTCTTGTATTCCTCTAACATCTCGATTTTTTCCTTTTTAGTCAAAAATCCTCTGTTAGATGAACAAGATTGTCCGTAACAGTTCCAACCCATTTTGTATGCCTCCTTTCAATCATGTATCGTGTATACGATATAAGATATATAAATATATCGGTTATACGATATTTACAAACAATTAAATACAATTAATTAGATATAACTTAATGGATAAAGCACACTGCGATATGAGAGGGTTTCTTTCATTCCTGATACTGTTTCTCCTATCTAAAAAAAACATGCATGGTCAAGAAATAGCCTTAGAATTAGAAAAGAGAAAAGGCTGTAGACCATCTCCCGGGACAATCTATCCAGCACTCAAACAACTTAAAGAAAACAAACTGATAAAAGAAAATAAAGAAGGAAAGACGATAATTTATTCGTTAACATTAGAAGGAAAAAAAGAATTTGACAAAGCTAAAATGCAGTTCTGCAGAACTTTCAGCGATGTTTTTTGATTCTTGAAACAAGCCCCTTAACTCTCAAATCAATTTCATCAATTATTTTAGAAACATCTAAAGGATTACTTTCAGAAGCATCCTTTATTTCCCATACTTCCGTCTTATTTTTAGGGAAGACTCCTTCAAGTAAAACATTATCTGCAACAATTATTATTTTATCTGCCCAAGAAATAAGATAAGAACTTACTCGTTTAGATACTTCATTTTTAACATGGGCTTTTTTCTGCGCAAGAAGCAATTTAGTAATTTCTGCAACATAAGGTCTAGATTCATCAATTACTATTCCGCAACTATCCGTATCAATGTTAATTCCTTCATCAGAACAATATTTTAGAAAAAGAGCTTCTGCAACTTTACTTCTAAATCTATTATATTTACAAACAAAAAGTAATTTCATTTTATTTTTCAAATCCAGCTACGCTTTCGATAGGATTCCTCAATACTTAATAAAGTTTGAGGGACTGAAGTGACTTGATCACTTCAGGATGTTCAAATCCAGCTACGCGCCCGATAGGATTTGAACCTACGACCGCCGGATTAGAAGTCCGATGCTCTATCCAGGCTGAGCTACGGGCGCATATATTTTGTAATAAAAAATGCCTTTTAAATCTATGCAGATTCATGTGCTCCTTGTCCAAGAATACTAGAATCTACAACGACAACATCATTCACATTATTCACATAACTATATCTTATCAAGACCTTAGCATGATTTATCGGAGCAGCTTTATCTACTAATACTGCAAGGCCATAAACAACATTATTATGTAGCTCAATATCGTAAACTTTTCCTATTTTTAACCCATTATTTGCATAAACATCAAGACCTATAAGATCGTTCAAAGAATTAGATTTTTTAGATTTTCTATTATTGACAAGTAATGCATAATACCCTCCGAGCAAGATTATAAAACTAATAACGAAAAGAATAACTGAAAAAGTAATTCTCCTAGAATTGACATAATCGACTAGTGCAAAACCAGTTATTCCATTGCATTTTTTAGAAACAATAAAGCTCTGCTCAGCGAATGCT
>CAYMJZ010000075.1:0-3508 GCA_964391445.1 Candidatus Woesearchaeota archaeon | reverse complement strand
AGCCGACATGGCACAATGGTACTGCGCTGGTCTTGAGAACCAGTTTCCTTCGGGATATCCCGGTTCGATTCCGGGTGTCGGCGTTCTCTGGAATCGAAGTGCTCGCTAATTGATATTATCGGCAACTCCAATTCTTAAGAATTGTAGTATTCCAGGTGTCGGTGTTTTTTATTTAATTAGAATTAATTCCCAAAAAATCTGCTGAAGAAACCTTTCTTCTTCTCTACTTCTGGCATAATTGGTTCTATTCTAGGAGCAGGTTGCATTGACCTCAATCTGTTTGCTTCCATCGCAGATTCATGAGCTATTTCTCTTTCAGCTTGTTGGAATGCTTTCTCAACTTCAGATCTAGAGGTGCCTTGATTTACTAACATCCATCTCAATGAATCTTTATTATAACCCTTTCTTAGATTTCTCTTTATGTAATTAACAGTGTTTGATAAGTAAGTTTCATCTTTTTTCATATAAAGTTTACTTAATTTTGATATAAAAACATTATGTTGGTTGTGTGCTATCTATTCAATGACAATTGGTCTTTGTTTATTGAAGAATTTTATTGCTTCTTTTAATTTTGTTTTTGATTCTGAGAAGATAGTTACTAATTTTTCCTCTTTCTCAATTTTTTGATTGACATGTTTGTAGATATAGATTCCTGATGCCTTGTCTATAGGACAGCCGGCAATTCTTGCTAAATAATTCATATTTTGATTGCTTATTTTTTGGATTATTCCTGAATGACTTGAAATTATTGTATGATGGAATTTGGATTCTGGAAGCCATGCTTTTGCATCTCCTCCTTGAGCCGAGATTATTTCATAGAATTTTTTATAAGCTTGACCTGAATAAAGAGATTCCTTTGCTTTTAAGATTCCTTTTCCAGGTTTTGCTTTTCCAACCATCTCTATAATATTGCTTGCTAAAAGGAGAGCTTTTTCTTCTAGATCTTTAGGGGAATTGTCTTGTTTTAACACTCTCAAAACATCTTTCATCTCCAAGATTGGACCTATACCATTTCCTATTGGTTCTTTGCCTTCAGTAAGAATCGTTTTTATTTTAAGACCTAGCTTTCCTCCTATTACTGTAAAAAGTTTTGCTAATTTCTCTCCCCTTTCTTTAGAAACTTTTGCACCTTCACCATAAGGAATATCAATAAGAACATGGGTGCTTCCTACAGATATTTTTTTAGCTAGAATAGATGCTATTAACTGGGCTTCAGGATCTACACGAAGTATTTTTTCTACTCTGATCAACTTATCATCTGCTGGAGCTAATCCAAGAGATCCTCCCCAAACAAGGCAAGCATTTGTTTTCTTCACGACTTTTTTCAAATCATTTATTGACAGATTTACTGGCGCTATTGATTCTATTGTATCTGCAGTTCCTGCTGCCGAAATAATTGCCCTTGATGAAGTTTTAGGCATTATAATTCCTAAAGATGCGCATATAGATACAACGATAGGGGTTGTTCTGTTTCCAGGTATACCTCCAATACAATGTTTGTCTGCAACTATTTTGTAATTCCATGAAATTTTATTACCTGTATTAACTATTGCTTTTGTTAGATTAATCGCTTCTTCCAATGATGGAGAGCAATGAACCATTGTCGAGATAAAATAAGCTATTTCTGCTTCAGTCAGAAGATTGTTTACTATATCCGACATTATTTTCTCTAATTCTTTTAAAGTGTATTCTTTGCATCCTTTTTGATTTTGAAGAATAAATGAACTTTCAGCAATTTCAGATGGAAGAATTTCAACATAGCCATTATGATGCTTTATAGAAGATTCGAGTTCCTCGGATATTGCTGCCTCTCCTCTTTTTATTAGACCTTTGACAAGATCTGCAACTGCAACAAATGTATCTCCATTTCTTTTTATTGCAACTCTATCTCCTGTATGAATTCCCATTTTTTTAGCAGCAGATTCATGTAAGAAAATTACTGGCTTGCCTGCAGATATTTTTAGAAGTCTTAATTTCAGCCTCATTTATCTTGTAAGAGATAAAGTCTTTAAAAATTATTCCGCTGGGGAGAACATGTCTGAAAGAGTTCCATCTTTATAGGCTTTCAAGAATAGAATTAGATATGCGAGAATTAACGGACCAAGAATAAGGCCAATTATATTAAAGACAAACAATCCGCCGATCATTCCGACTAATACTACTACGGAAGATATTCCCGCTTTTCTGGATACTATGTAAGGTCTGAGGATATTATCTATTGTAGAAACAAAAAATCCGCAGTATATTGAGAATGCAAGGGCAATTCCTACATTTCCTGCTACAAGCATGGTTATTGCAACTGGGATCCAGATAAACCATGGACCTACCATTGGAAGCATGGAAACAAAAATACCTAGTATTGTAAGAGTAAGGGCTTTAGGAACTCCAAATATCAAAAGACCAAGACCGAGAGCCAAACCTTGTATTACTCCTACGACTATATACCCGTAAATGATGGATGAAGTTATATCTCTGAATCTTGTTACAAGAACAGTTTCTTTGTCTTTTCTGAATGGAGAAATTCCTGTAACAAACTCCTTAAGACCTTCTTGATCTCTTAATGCAAAGAAAAATACAAACAAGATTACAGCTAAGTTAAGTAAAACTTTTGGAAGACTTTGTAAAAGACCTACAAAATAGTCAAATATTGTTGAAGCAAGATTACCTGTAAATTGAATAATTATAGTGGTTAACTTTTCATTAAATTCTGGTGTTGCTGAAGGGAATAATTTAGAGACTGTTTGTGAATAATCTATGTTTTGGCTTAAGTTGAATAAGTCAAATATTTGCTGGATAATTATTGGAATTGTGAACCATAAAGGGACTATTATGATTATCATGACTAAAAAGCACATAATTGTTGCAGAGGTATTTCGAGCATGAATTGTACGATAAACTATCTTGTGTAAAGGAGAAAAAATATAAGCCAATATTAATCCTCCGAATATAGAAAGCACTATTGGTCTTATTATTAAGAAAGCTGCGATTGCTAAAAGCAGTAATACTGTAGAAACGAAAATACGCCTAATGTCTTTATTAGATAATGCCATGATTCTCCGACGGTTTTTATATATATAAATTTTCGTAAGACTTCAGATAAGATTGGGAACGATTTTTGAAAAATTTATAAAGGAAGTTTTACAGGGTTATGTATGGATTTTTTCATTCAGAAGCTATGCTCTGGAAAAACAGATGAACTTGCACACCTGCAGTTTGAAAAATATAGTAGAGGAAATTTCAAGAACAAGGCGATAGTTCAGGGAAAGAACTCTAAAGGAAATTATTCTTTTGTGACAACAAGCGAGTACGCTTCTGAATTTGTAAGGGCTTGTGCTGAAGAGTTAGGAGATGAAAAAACTAAAGTTGAAGGTGTTATTATTTCGACTAAAGAGTTGCCTTCGAATATAAAATACGGAGACATAAGCCAGTTTATGGGTGTGAAAAAGTATTCTATATCTGGAGAAATGTCTGGAAGAGAAATAATTTCAATTTGTGATGCGGTTCCTAG
>CAYMJZ010000074.1:0-3638 GCA_964391445.1 Candidatus Woesearchaeota archaeon | reverse complement strand
AGAAAAAATTGTAGAATGACAAGCCTTAGCTCAATTCTATGAAGATCGAAAGAAGAAGCCAATGCTAAAGATTAATGCTCCAGACATGGTGATTGATGTTAAGAAAGAGTTAATGGAGAAAAAAGATGATAAAGACTTTATCGATTTTGTGGAAAATAATCCGTTGATGAAAAAGATTAGAGATGGAGAAGGAGTAACTGCTCTTGAGCTTCTTCAAATAGAAACAAAGTTAAAGCATCTTAATCCTTCATTTACAATAGAAAACATTCAACAAACTAAAGATTTTGTATTATTCCTTAGAGATCTAATTCAGGTCAAGGGTTTACCAGATCCTCAACAAATAATTAAATGGGAATTTGATAAGTTTATAGCAGATAAGAACGAGCATTATAATTCTGAACAGCTTAAGTTCCTAAGGCTTTTAGAACAGGTATTTATTAGAGCAAAGCATATTGAGCTCAAGGACTTAGCAGACCACCCTTTAGCAGATGCTCGTCCTTTGGATATATTTACTAAAAAACAGCTAGAATTAATAGTCGCAAAATGTAACAACTTGAAATGGAAATAGGGAAAAAGGTGTATACACCTTTTTAGTAAAGTTTATATAGATTTTATTCTAGCTAAGAGTATGGTTCTTAAGAACAACCCATTAAGTGGAGAAGAAAGGAAGATTGTTTCTACACGATTGTACAAAACAGAATTTCTTTATTTCAAGAAAGTCTGTGATCAAGAAGGTAAGTCTATCAATACCAAGCTCAGAGAGATGATAAGGAAAGAAACTGGCGTAGGAGAGAAAAATGAGTCTTGAAACTAACCTAGTCTTCTTGATAATTTTCGGATTAATAGGATATGTTGTCCAAAAGATTTGGGACTTTAATCCGTACACTTACTATGAACGATTTGGTGCTATTAGTGTAGTTCTATCTTTGATAATTGCATATCTGCCCGTGATCTTTAATCCTGAAGATGTTGTAAACAATACAAACAGAATAGTAAATTGGTTTGTAGCAATTTTACCTGGCACGATCATCGGAGATGTTGCAGGGCAAGTAATCTATAATCTTACGGGTGAAAAATGAGATTTGAGAAATTTATTATTGGATTAAATAACAAAGGAAAGGAGATTAAATTCACATGTGATGAATCAAAATTAGATAATAGATTTGGAAAAAATCCAGGAGCCCCCAATTTTCTAACTAGAATTTTCTTCAGGAAAGAAGTTTTAGATAAATATTATGGTAAACCTTCAAAATATTCCGTTAGAGATGGATATTTATTTTATACAAGAGAAGATGGCATTAATGAGTGGGGGATGCCAATCGATAATAATGCCAGAGATTGCGTAATGGTTTATTTAGGAGACTTAGCTAAACTTCCTAATGATGAACAAAAACACTGGAAGATCCATAATATCGCAGAGGGCAATTTTAGCTCAGTTTCAGTTATGAGGGACTTTCGAGCAAAACCTTGTTCTCCAACCGATGCTGCCTTGCATTTTAAGGGAAAATTTGAGTCTTTCAATGAAAATTGGAGGAATAAAAATGGATGGTATTTATTCAAACCTCTGAACTTAGCCGATGATCATCATGTTAAAACTTTAAGAGTACCAAATAATGAACAGAAAGAATTTGATGAAGTTATATTGTCTTTGAATAAAATGCTAATTGACTCTCTGAACGTTGAAAAAATGAAAGAAGGACTAATATTTGACAAAGATGATAAGTCTATCTCTATAATGCAAAAATACACTGAACAAAAATATAAAATTGTTTTTCCTCAAATGATTGAATTTCTGAAAAACCTACAAAACTTAAGATCAAGCGGTAGCGCTCATAGGAAAGGGGATAATTACGAAAAAGCATATAAAAAATTTGATAAAGGAAGTTTATCAAAAACTTTTGAGAGCATCCTAATTGAAGCAATAACTACTTTAAACACCATTCAAAATCAAATATTAGGAGCTAAAAATGAATCTCTATAAAGACACATTAGATATAGGGGAACCAAAAGATATAGATGAATCTAAATTAGAAGAATTTTCTCGTTTGACTAGACAATACAGTATTAGACCTTCAAAACTATTTATTGTTGGAAAAAAGAGATTCTTAAGAATTTATATGGGAAGCATAAATGAAGGGTTTCATGATGAAGAATTTGGCCATGTAGTGCCAAGAAGTATTAAACGTGGAGACATATTAGATTCTTTCTCAAAAATAGAATTTATTATTAATGAAATAATATCCTCAGCAATTGCAGGAGGAGATATATCCCATAAGGGAATTAAAGTAGACGACCTAAGCATTAAAATAGATCTATCTCAAAAAATACATATCTTAAAAGAATGGCATTTCATTGGAGAAGAGACTTTTCAAAAGTTAATGAAGCTAAGAAACGTGAGAAATGTCCTCGCTCACTCATGGGAGTTTAACAATGCAGTTTATGGAAAAGACCAAACCCTTAAAACAAACTTTAAGCAATTTCAGGAAGATCTAAGAGAAGTATGGAAGAGACTTATAGTGGTCTATGAAAATGTTAGGCCACAAAATCAGTTGATGGACAATTTAATAAATGAATTAAAGGGGATGATTAAAAATGCAATCAATCATTAAAAAAGATGTAATTGAATGGAAAGAGGTTGCTCTTGGAGATGTTACTGAGATTGTATCTGGTTCAACCCCTTCTACTTTAAAAAAAGAATATTGGGGTGGAAATATTAATTGGATAACGCCTGCAGAATTAATAGACGGAAATAACGGTTATTATAATAACACTGATAGAAAAATAACCGAAGCTGGACTTTTTTCATGTTCCTCTCAGATCTTTCCAAAAGGCACAGTTATGCTAACAACCAGAGCCCCAATAGGAAAAGTTGCAATAGCTGGGATAGAAATGTGTTCTAATCAAGGATTTAAGAACTTTATACCTTCTAAGAATATATCTTCAGAATATCTTTATTATTGGTTAAGATCGGAAAAAGAATATCTTAATTCTTTGGGAGTAGGAGCTACTTTTAAGGAATTGTCTAAAAATATGATTTCCAAGATTAAAGTTTCCTTTCCTTTCCGCAACGGACAACTAGATCTTGAAACTCAAAAAGAAATAGCCTCAATTTTAGAAAAAGCAGAAAAAATGAAGGAAAGAGTAAAATATTCCAATGAGCTTCTTGATGAATATCTGAGGAGCAAGTTTAATGAGATGTTTGGAGATCCTATTTTAAACGAAAAAAAATGGTCTCAGGATACTTTAGATAATACTTCTGAAAAGATAACTGATGGAGAACACATTACTCCTCCTTTAAGGGATAGTGGAATACCTTATATCTCTGCTAAAAATGTTAATGATAAAATTGATTTTGATGATGTAAAGTATGTTGATGAAGAAACTTATAAGAGGATTACAAAAAGATGTCTTCCTAATTTTGGAGATATTCTTATTACTTGTGTTGGTACTATCGGAAGAATAAAAAGAGTAGATATTAAAGAAAAATTTGTTTTTGCTAGAAGCGTTGCTTTGATAAAACCAAAAGATTCAGATTTTAATAGCATATTTCTTGAGAGCATGCTTAGAGTTCCTAGTGTAAAAAGATATATGATTGGTAACACTAACGAGGCTACAGTCAAAGGTCTTTACTTGAGACA
>CAYMJZ010000073.1:0-3643 GCA_964391445.1 Candidatus Woesearchaeota archaeon | reverse complement strand
TGGCGGAAGTACTTTCACAGCTACCTTTGTAGTACAAAGAGAAAGCTATGCTCTTGAATTCCTTTCAGTAGAAAGCCCTTCAAGAATTAGCGCTGGAGAAGTTTTGCCAGTTGAAGTAGTTGTAAAGAACCGCGGTCGTTATGATGCTCAAGATACATTTGTTATCGCAAGCATCCCTGCATTGGGCGTAAGCAAAAAGATCTTCTTAGAAGACCTTGCTGCTAACGAATCAGTGAATAACGAAATTGAAGACGATTCAATAGAAGGAAGAATCCTTTTAGCAATCCCTTCAAACGCTGCTCCTGGTCTCTACACAGTTGAAGTTAAAACATACAACTCCGATTCTGAAACAGTTTCTGTTAGAAGAGTTGAAATTGTAAGTGGCAACTCAAACAGTGCTATGATTGCTTCTCCATCAAGCAGAACATTTGCTGCTGGATCTGAAGGATCATACAGTTTGACAATTGTGAACTCTGGTAATAGAATCTTGGTATACAACTTAGTAACTGAATCTGACAACGGCTTGACTGTTGATTTCGAAGATTCTGTTGTTGTTGTTCCTGCTGGCTCAAGTCAGACTGTCGACATGACAGCTATGGCTGCTAGAGAAGGAAATTACAACTTCAAAGTTACTGTTCTTGACTCTGACAACAATGTTGTTGGTGAAAAGAGCTTCGTTGCAAATGTTGAAGGAAGATCAGTTGGCGGAAACGCTGCTGTTGTTCTTACAATAATTCTTGCAATAGTATTTGTTGTACTACTTGTGGTTCTTATAGTATTGCTAACTAGAAAGCCTGCTAAAGCAGACGAATCTGGCGAAAGCTATTACTAAATACCTACCCAATTTTTATTTTTTCTTTTGGGAATTCTGGTATATTGAAAATAGAAGGTAGATGATATTTAATTGAAATCTGGTTTATCTACGGAATGGATTTCTTCACTATTTGATTTAATCTCATTCTCTGTATCTTGAATTGAATGTATTGATTGGTTTGTTTCTCCTACTTGATGATTGCTTTCTTGAGTTTCTGCTCTTTGTTGGTTTTGAATATTTTTATCTTGGATTGCCTTGTCTAATTTTAGACTTAGGACTTTAGATATCCCATCATGCATGCTTACTCCGTAAATGAACTGAGAATTCATTATTAGAGCGTCATTATGCGTGACTATAATATATTGACCTGCTTGAATGTATTTGTTAATAAGGCTCGCTAGACGCTCACTGTTTCTTTTGTCTAGTGCTGCGTCAATTTCGTCAAATACATAGAAATGATAGGGCTTGAATTCTTGAATGGCAAATAACATTGATAATGCTATGAGCGTTTGTTCTCCTCCAGATAATGACCCAGAATCAAAATATTTTCCTTTTCCTAACTGAATAACTATGTCTACTCCCCCTGCAAAAATATCTTCTTCGTTCTCTAATTTCATGAAAGCTTTGCCTTTGCTGTAAAGTTCTGAAGCGTTTCTTGTGAATATTTCGTTAATTCCTCTGAATGTCTTCATGAAAGTCTTTTTCTTTTTCTGGTCTATTTCGGCTACAATTCTTAATATTTCTTCTTTTTCTTTTTGTAATGTCTCTACTTTCTCATTTACTTTGTCATACTCTGCTTTGATTTGCTCATATACTTCCAAGGCGCGCATGTTAATTGCTCCGATAGAATGAATATCTTGTTTTGCTTTCTCTAGTTTTTGTTGCAATACTTCTAAAGATGCCTTGATAGGTTCTGTTTCAGGGACGTCTTTTAATTCAATTTGAATTGATTCTTGAGAAGCTGATAGCTTTGCTACTCCAATTTCTATATAGTTTATTTGATCTGTTACTTGAGATATTTCTGTTCTTTTTTCAGACATTTCATAGTTGCTTTCTTGTATCTTTGATTGTAATTTATCTCTGTCTTCAAACAATTTCTTGAATTTTTTGCTTAATTCTGTTTCTTCTGCTTCTTTTGAGCTTAGGAAAGAAGTTTTTTCTTCCAGCCTTTCTTTCATATTTATTATTTCTTCATTTAATTCTTCCAAACCTTTTTGAGAATTCTTTATGTTTTCAAGGATGTTTTCTAATTCGTGTTCTTTGAATTTTAAAGTCTGATCTAAATTTTCTGTTGTTCTTGAAGATATTTCTTCTATTTCTCTTAACTTAGAATTGTATTGCTCAGTTATTGAGGCAACATCTATTGTCTTGTTCTCAAGAGTATCTTTCTTTTGATTTAATGTTTCTATTTCTTTCTTTATTACATCTATTTCTACTAAAATTGACTTAAGATATCTTTGTTTTTCACTAGATATTTTATGATTTGATAACTCTTGTTTGAATTTGCTTATGGATTGATTTATTTCCCATACTCTCTTGTTTAAGTCTTCTCTTTTTTGCCTTATTTCTTTTATATTATTTGCTTCTTTTTCTATTGTTAGTTTTCCTTCTTCTATCTTGCTTAAAGAATCTCTAGTTACATGTTCAATATGCTGTTGAGTCATTTGATTCTGACATAATGGACATACATCTATTTTGATAATTTGCTCTTTTATTTTTTCGGCTGTTCTTATCTGTGCTTCAGATGATGCTAGACCTCTGTTGTGTTCTATTTCTCTTCTGGATAATTCTTCTATTTGTTTTCTTGAGCCTTCAGATTCTTTTTCTAAAATCGATATATTTGAAAGGCACTCTTCTTCAGTTTTAAATTGGAATTCTCTTGATAAGTTTTCTATTTGCTTTAATAATGAGTCTGATTCTACCTCTAACTTATGATTCCTAGACTCTTTTTCCTTTAACCTTTCTTTTATAGAGTATAATTCTGTTTTAACTGAAAGAAGTTTATTTTTTTGATCCTCTAATGCAACTAGCTCTGTTTTTTTTCTTTTTATCTCCTCTTGTTTTTTTGCAAGCAGAGGAGACTCTTTACTTAACTCCTCTATTTCCCTTTTATATTCTGGAATACTCGCTTTTAGGTGCTCAATTCTTCTTTCAAACTCTACTTTTCTCTTTTGAGTTGCTTCTATTCTAACTTTGAGACCTTCTATCTCTCCTCTGAGAGTGTTTATTCTTTCTTGTAATGTCTCTCTTTCAACTCCGCTTGAACGCTTTATATGAGAATTCATCTCAGTAACTTGAGAGTTCATAGAATCTATTTCTGTTTGAATTCCTGCCAATTTCTCTTTTATCTTTTCACGTTGGGCTTTCTTTTGTTCTAAAGAACTTTTTGCAGAATCTATTTCTTTTTGTACTTCTGATATTTTCTTAACTAAAATTGAGTATCTACATCTATTTATTGTATCTTCTAAGTCTTTGTATTTTAGAGCTTGGGAACGTTCTTTTTCTAGATTATTAAGAAATGATTTCCTTTCTCTTAGTACTGCTGAAATTTCCTTTAATCTTTCTTCGGTTTTTTCTAATTCATGAAGAGATTTTTCTTTTCTAGACTCATAAACCGATATTCCTGAAACTTCTTCTATTACTTTTCTCCTTTCTTCAGGATGCATTTTTACGATTGCCTGTATTTGTCCCTGTAAGACTAGATTGAATCCGTGAGGGTCTATTCCTGCATGAGCCAATAATTCAATTATATCTCCCCTGTTTTTTATTTCATTGTTTATTTTGTATATCCCTTGTCCATTTGACCTTATTATTCTTGAAATTGTGACT
>CAYMJZ010000072.1:0-3719 GCA_964391445.1 Candidatus Woesearchaeota archaeon | reverse complement strand
CTCTCTCTTCTCTCTTTCTCTGGCTCCCAGCCCACGCATCATACATTTTCTCCTAATCCCATCTGCACCCAATTAATGTAATGATGACAGAGTGCTACCTGCACATATCTCTATGATATCCTTTGAGGCGCACCCTACTAAATTTAAATAGGAGATTATTTAAATAAAACCCTTTATTTACAAGGGTGGTAAAAAGAGATAAATTTTATTATTTTTTTGTATTTTCTATAATAATTTTAGCTATTGTTGCATTTGCTTTACTTAAAGGAGAAGTTTCTCTTTCCCCGAGACTTAAGTCAAGTGAATCTGCAAATATTTATCTTTCAAATGAAAAGTTTAGTAGTGAAGAAATTTTTAGTTTATTAAATCAAAGAATCGATATAAAACAAATTCCTGAAGTGGAAGAGGGAGCAGTTTTTGTTGATTCAGATATTTATGAACAAGTTTTAGAAAAAGGTGTTGCGGAGATTATTATTTGGTTTAACGATCCTATTGATTCTTATGACATTGATAAGATAAAAGAAAATGTTCTTGACAAACAGAATCTTCTTTTGAATGATTTAAACGGAATAGAAAATGCTTTCAAAGTTAAATATAGATATAATTTAGTTAACGGAATTGCCGGAGAGATTAATGGAGATGGACTAGAAATAATTTCCAAACATCCTTTAGTAAATTCTGTTTACTTAGAAAAACCATTGCAACCTATGCTTACAGAAAGCGTACCTTTGATAAAAGCAGATCATGTTTGGAATCTTAAAGATTCTAATAATTTTAATATAACTGGCACTGGTCAAACAGTTTGTGTAGTTGATACTGGGATTAATTATTTGCACCCTGATCTCGGAGGATGTTTTGGATTAGGTTGTAAGGTTAAAGGAGGCTATGACTTTTTTGATATGGATAATGATCCTATAGATGAAGTAGGTCATGGAACTAATGTTGCTGGGACTGTATCCGCTAAAGGTGGGTTGAATGGAGTTGCTCCTGATGCAGAGCTAGTTGCTGTTAGAATGTGTAATGGGGGCACTTGTCCAGGAAGTGCTGCGATTGCGGGAATAGATTATTGTCTATCTAATATTGATGCTTTGGGGATTGATGCAATAACTATGAGCATGGGTCTTGGTACTGGTGGAGGATTTGGACCTTACGGACCTGGTGCTAGCCCTTGCCCTACTTGGATGGAGCAGGGACTGCAAGCTGCAACATTTTTGGGAATTCCTATAACTATCTCTTCAGGGAATGGCGGTTGGGGTAATGGACTTACTTATCCTGCTTGTTCTCCTAATGTAATTTCTGTAGGAGCTACATGCGATGCAACTGCCCAATATTCTTCTTTCCCTGTATGTCCTGGCCCAGATTATGTTCCTACATTTTCGAATACTGGTTCTAATTTAGATTTGATGGCCCCGGGTGCAGTAATTAATACAACTTGGTCATTTATACCAGGTATAGGGGGAACATATATTGAAACTGTAGGTACTTCCCATGCTACTCCTCAAGTTGCTGGAACAATTGCTCTCCTTAAACAATCAAATCCCTTTCTTACCCCTTATCAACTAGAAGCCCTATTAAAACAAACGGGAGTTTCTGTAATAGACACAAAAAATAACTTCACATTCCCTAGAATTGATTCTTTAGAAGCAGTAAATAATTCTAACTCTCTTGGAAGCAATTTAGCATTTAATGGATCTTCTACTCCCGGAGGAGTTGTAACTTTCTTTTTAGATAGTTCTTTAAATACTAATCAACAATATATTTTCGCTTTATCTTTTGGAATTAATGGATTTAATATAGGAAATAACCACATTCCTCTTGATTTAGATATTTTATTACAGAATTCGCTATCCAATCCTTCTTCAATTGGATTAACTTCTTCATTAGGTAACTTAGATAATAATGGTTTAGGAACCGTTCAATTAAATATTCCAAATAATCCAGGACTATCTGGAATTACAATTTATGGAGCATATATTGTCTTAGATGCAAATGGTCAGATTTCTGGAATATCTCATCCAGTTACTATTAATATTGTCTAAATTGAAAGGAATTAACCAAGATTAATCTAATCCATATGATTTGTGTCAAAGATACGATCAGATAAGTTTTATCAGAATGGAGTTTTCATAGCACAAGTCTAAACAATAAGGAATTCGTTACGTGTGGGGGCGAAACAGCCTACAATGAGGCTCACAACCAATTCTTAGATTGAAAGTTCTCAAATAAGAAAAGTAAAGATCAAACGGTAATTATGCTCAATATTTCATGAGCTACAAACAACCTATTTCTTTCTTTTTTATTTGTAGGCTTAAGAATTTGTAATTTTATAAGAGTGTTCACTATTTTCTTAGCTGTAGGATAAGTTACCTTCAACTTTTCAGCTATATGATTGATTTGAGCAAAGGGGTTAATGAATAATGAATCAACAACATCTATAAGATAAATAGCCTGCCTTTGAGATTTTATTTTTTTTCTATACTCTTCTCTAAGATGTTCAATTTTAATAGTTCTGTCTAATGAATCTTCTGATTGAACTTTTATAGCTTCTAAAAAGAAAGTTATCCAACTTTCAAACTTACCAGTTTTATTAGTCATTAAAAGAGTGTCATAATATTCTCTGCGATGTTTTTCAAAATAATCGCTGGCATATAGCAAAGGCTTCGATATTTTATTTTTTTTACATAAATATAAAGTTATTAATGCCCTTCCAATCCTTCCATTACCGTCGCAAAATGGGTGAATCGTTTCAAATTGATAGTGAAGAAGAGCACATTTAATCAATAAAGGCATTTCATCATACATATTCATATAATCAATCATTTCTTGAATTAATTTTTCTACCTCTTCTTTTGGAGGAGGGACAAAAGTTGCATCTTTAATTTTGGTATTTTGAGGTCCAATCCAGTTCTGTACTGGCCTAAATTCTCCAGGAAGTAATTCATTTCCACGTACGTTTTTCATCAATAATTTATGCATTCTTTTAATCAAAGAAATATCTATTTGGTCATTTTTTATTTTTTCCATAGCATAATTTATAGCATCAATATAATTACCTACTTCTGCTGCTTCTATGTCTTCTTTTTTTATCCCTTTTGCTTCAGACAAGAAATAATCTGAAAGAGATATACGTGTTCCTTCAATTCTAGAGCTCGAAAGAGCCTCTTTCTTTAAGTAAGGAATTATAAGCAAATTAGGATTAGGAAGCAATAACCCCGCACCAGATAATTTGCTTAGAGTGCTATCAGCTTTAGATAAAGCTAATACAAGCTTAGGAGTAAATTCGATAGGAGGAGGTAGCTTGTTAGGCATAAAAGCAAAGTATTTGCCTTCTTCATCTTTTTTTTCAATATATGTATCACATAAACCTTTAAAAATATTGTTTGAAATAAAGTTTGATAAAGAAACTTTTATTTCTTCATTTGAGATTATATTAACTCTATTTTTTATGTTTATTATTTCATTTTTTAATTCAACATTTTTATTATCTAAAAACTCTTTTAAAATTAAATCTGAAGAGATATTAATATTATTCAAAATTTCAAGATTTAAAACTTTATAATCATTTTGTAAAATATCTGAACCATTCATTTGTATAAAGATTGCATAAAAAGTTTTTGCTTTTTCTAAATCTATTTTTTTTGCTGAATAAAAAAGAGAGAGACTTAAATAAATTTTTGAGTAAACAGATAATAAATGAGAAGCAATTTTATAATCATTTA
>CAYMJZ010000071.1:0-3738 GCA_964391445.1 Candidatus Woesearchaeota archaeon | reverse complement strand
GTAGAAATTCCAAAATTCAAAAGAGATTCAGAAAATTTCTTTCCGTAAGACAAAGATACATTTTCAACAAGTTTAGCTTCACTTAAATCACGAGCAGGAACATGAAGTATTATCTTTCCAGAAGCAGGAATAACTAGAAAACCCGCACCTTTATATCCAGTAAAATAAAATAAATTAGGATTTGGCTCTTCATTAGTCATAAAAATAGCACAATCAATTCCTCGTTTAGCAAGCTCATTTTGTAAAGATTTCATATATGCCTCAAACAACAATCTTTAAAAAAGGCTTCGATAACTAATGAGCATGATGGAAAAAACTCTAGTGTTATTGAAACACGACTCCGTTGCAAGAGGATTAGTTGGTAAGATAATTACAAGGTTTGAAGAAATAGGTCTAAAAATAGTAGGTATGAAAATGATTCTGCCTGATGAAAAATTAGCTAAAAACCATTATTTCTTAGATGAAGAGTGGGCTAATTCAGTCTATGAAAAAACAAAATCAAGTTATGTAAAAGACAACAAGCCTTTTCCTTATAAATCTGCAATGGAATTAGGTCAACAAATACAAACCTGGAATATGAAATTCTTAATGGAAGGTCCAGTAATTGCATTAATAATTGAAGGCCCTCATGCAATAGAGATTGTTAGAAAAATGGTAGGTTCAACAGAACCTAAATCCTCTCCTCCAGGAACAATAAGAGGAGATTTTGCAATGGTTGAATCATACGCCGTGGCAGATTCCAAAGGCAGAGTTCTAAGAAATCTTATTCATGCATCAGATTCAGTAAAGAGTGCAGACAGAGAAATTGCTTTATGGTTTACAAGTAAAGAAATTCAAAGTTACAAAAAAGAATTAGACAAACACTTCTAACGCCCCCACGAGGAATTGAACCTCGGTCTCAACCTCCGCAAGGTCGTATTCTATCCGTTAAACTATGGGGACCTAGAAAAAAAGACAATCAATGATTTTTAAACCTAATCAATGCAATATCCATCTATTCTTCACAAAGGACAAACTAGTCCACCATTTCCCTAACCCAAAGTGTTTACATGTATGGACAAAAACAAATCCAAGCATTACAAAGGCATAAATTATATGGTCGTCTATAAATGGATGATTTTCAGGAGGAAGTAAAGAAGTCCACATCATAAGCAATAATAGAGAACCAGACAATCCCCCAAGCCTAATCATAATTCCAAAAGTCAATGTAAATCCAATAAATAATAATCCAATCATAAATAACCATTCAACTAAAACTGAAGAAGCAAGACTATTGTAAAATGAAGCAAATGGCCCATGAACTCCATAGGTAAGGAATCCAAAGGTAGGTCTTCCGCCATTAATCCATGCCTTATCACACATATAAGTAACAATATCTGTAGCCGAATCTCTGCATGTCGCAAATCCTAATCCTAAAAATTTATCAAAGAAAGCCCATAAAAATACTAAGCCCATAAAAACTCGAACAATAGCCCAGAAATAATGCCTGAATGTCAAAGGATGCTTGTCATCAGCCATAAAACATATAATTTTCAAGAGTATAAAAACTTATTCAACACCTTCGTCTCTAACACCATGAGGTGTTAAATAGAAAGCTGCTTCATTTTCAGGTAAATTAGGAGCGTCAATCATCTTAGCAACTCTTGTTCCTTGTTTACCTCTCCTTAAATAAACCCTATAAGTTGATGCATGTCCTACAATATTTCCCCCGATAGCAGTTGTTGGGTCTCCAAACATCATTGCAGGATTAGCCATAACTTGATTCGTAACATAAATCGCAACATTATGTTGTTCTGCTAATTTCATTAAGTGATGTAAATATTTATTCAATTTCTGTTGCCTATCTGCTAATTGACCCCTTCCAGAAAATTCAGCTCTAAAGTGAGCAGTAAGCGAATCAATTACAATTAGTTTTATAGGTTCATTATTTTCCTTTATCATCTCAGTTATTTTGTCTAACAACAAAATTTGATGATCTGAATTAAAGGCTCTAGCGACTAAAATATTTTTTAATACTTTTTCAGGATTAGCCCCTATTCCTTCTGCAATCTGTTTTATTCTATCGGGTCTAAATGTACCCTCAGTATCAATGTAAACTGCCTTGCCTTCACTTCCTCCTTGTTCCTTAGGCAATTGAACATTCACAGTTAAAGTCAACCCAAGCTGAGTCTTACCAGATCCGAAAGCACCATAACATTCAGTAATTGCCCTAGACTCTATTCCCTTTCCCCCAAAAAGCCCATCAAGATTCTTACTCCCTGTAGTGATGTAATGAACATCTGCACGTCTTTTATCAAATTCAGAACCATCCATAAATCCAAGTTTCATCATTCCTCTTGCAGCTTGAATAGCTTTTCTAGCAACAGCTTCTCCAACACCTGCTAATTCAGAAAGTGCAGGAGGAGACATTACTGCCAACCCCATCAAATCGTAAACTCCAGCAGCCTCAAGCTTAGAAGCAATTCCTGGACCAATTCCAGGAATACTAGTTAATCCTGGCTCCTTACCATCATCAGAATCATCTTTTTCCTTTGCCATTAACAGAATTCACTATAATCAGTATATAAAGATTTTATCAATGCAAAATAGTTAACATTAAGGCATTAAGCAAACAGAACCAACAGAGTCACACAAATCTGGCCCTTCACCAAAAAAATACTGACATCTCGGGTAACAAACTTGTTCTCCTGCAACATAACCACAAATATTTTCGCATTCTAAATGTAAACCATCTTTATCTTGAGGCGAAAAAGAAACTAAATCTTTCTGCGAAGAATCATACATTAAATAAAAACCAACGCAAGAAATAGCAATTATTAAAACAATCAAAACAAAAGAAACAACATAACCTCTTCTAAAAATCATAATAAATGCAAAGTAAATCAATATATAAATTTAATTCGTCTAAAAAAATAAGACCCATGCCAAAATTACATCAGCAAATACAAAAGAATAGAAGATCATATGTTCTATACTTCCTCCTTGCCTTACATTTCCCTTGGCAACATATCTAGCAGGCCAGAAAGGCCTTATTCCTTCAGTAGTCCAAGAATCAACTATAAGATGAGTTCCGTAAGCAAGAAAAAATGGAAATGCCAAAGTAGGCAAAAACCATGCAAGAAGAAAAGTTATAACAAAACAAAAAGTAAAACTATGTAATAAACTCCTCTTCCTAATAGGCAATTGTTTACCTTGAGCTAGAGATCTTCTAAAAGATATGCCTCTATCAAGATTAGGAAGCAGAGTAGCAAAAGCGAATACAAAGATATATGTCCAAATATGGGTTACTTTGTTTATAAAAAAGAGCATAAAGAAAAAACCTATTGCCACATGAGTTTTATTAAGCATTTAATTAAGAAGGGAATTTGGATTTAAACCTTTTGACCTTCTAAATCTTTGATTACATTTTCAACAGAAAAATCTTCAATGCCTCTTATTGAAAACTCTAAATTATTGCTGAAAGAATTCATCCTAAAGCTTCCAGTAAACATCTTTTCATCACCTATAATCTCTGCACGTTTGGAATTCAAAACATCTAAAGAAAAAAGCTCATCATCATTAACTGAAAGTAATTTCTTAATGCTCTCTCCAAATAAAACAGATCTCATTGTAGCATGACCATCATCCAATACAACATTCAACAAAACACCCTTTTCCCCCTCATTTTTTTTAGAATCAAAAAATCTAGGCTCAAATGTCTGAACTATGAAGGCCCTTACATTTACAAAAGCACCTTCT
>CAYMJZ010000070.1:0-3800 GCA_964391445.1 Candidatus Woesearchaeota archaeon | reverse complement strand
AGATTCATTATCTTTGTCTTCTTTTAATTTGGGCAATAGACACTGATTTCCAAGGCATATAGTAGTAGATCTTATTGTCAAATCTTTTGAATGTAAAATTATATCTTTAGTTGGTTTAGTTATTTTTGCTTTAATCTGAACTACTCCTTGATAAGAATTCATATCTTTAGATGGTTCTATAGTTATTTTGTAATTTTCTGGATTGACGAATTCTTGTAATCTTAGCATCTGTTTTTTACTCATGTTATACTTCTATAGATAAGGTTTAATAAGCATTATCCTTCTTTTTTATTATGGCTGATTCAAAGGGTTTGACTGTCAAAAAGAATGAGAATTTTGTTGATTGGTATAGTGAAGTTCTTCAAAAAGCAGAGTTAGCAGATTATTCTCCTGTTAAGGGTTTTATGATTATTAGGCCTAGAGCTTATGCTCTATGGGAAAATATTCAGAATTATTTTAATTCTGTTTTAAAGACTAAGGGTGTTTTGAATGCTTATTTTCCTCTATTAATTCCAGATTATTTTTTTAAGAAGGAAGCTGAACATGCTGAAGGCTTTGCTCCTGAACTTGCTTATGTTGAACAGAAAGATGAGGATCATAGATTAGCTATAAGACCTACTAGCGAAACTATAATGTATGACTCTTATTCTAAATGGATAAGGTCTCACAGAGATTTGCCTTTGAAATTAAATCAGTGGTGTAATGTTTTACGTTGGGAGGTCAAGCAGACTAAACCCTTCGTTCGTACTAGGGAGTTTTTATGGCAGGAAGGACATTGTGCTTTTGCTACAAAAGAGGAAGCTGAAAATAATATGGCTGAAATGATGGGATCTTATCAGCAAATGGTTGAAGAGTTACTTGCAATCCCAGTTATTGTTGGTCGTAAGTCTAAAATGGAAAAGTTTGCAGGAGCTTTAAAGACTTTGACTATGGAAGCAATAATGCCAGACGGGAAAGCGTTACAAATGGGAACATCTCATAATTTAGGACAGGGCTTCGCTAAGGCATTTAATGTTATGTTTAAAGATAAAAATGAAGAAGATCAATATGTTTGGCAGACTTCTTGGGGATTTTCAACTCGTTTAATAGGAGCATTAGCGATGGTTCACGGAGATGATAAGGGTTTGATAATTCCTCCTAAAGTTGCGAGCAATAAAGTTGTGATTGTACCTATTTTGTTTGAAGACTCGAAGACTAAGGTTCTTGCTGAGTGTAAACACATTGCTGAAAACTTAAAGGATTATGGAGTTATAGTTGATGATCGAGAGGGATATTCGCCAGGTTGGAAATTTAGTGAATGGGAAATGAAGGGTGTACCTATCAGAATTGAGATTGGTCCTAAAGATTTGGATAAAAAACAAGTTGTTATTGTTAGGCGCGATAATAATAAGAAAGAAATTGTTTCTGCAAAAGATATTTTGAAATTCATCGAAAAAAGTCTTGATGAAATGCAGAAGGAATTATATCTAAATGCTAGAAAGATGCTTGAAAGTAAAATAGATTCTGCTCGTGATATTAACCAACTGAAAAAGAAATTGGAAGATGGAAAGATTGTGAAAGTTTTTATGGTTGATGACAAAAGAGTTGAAGAGAAACTCAAGGAAGAAACTGGAGCATGTTCAAGAATTGTTGAGGAAGAGAGTAAAGAAGGAGAATGTATTATTTCTGGGCAAAAAACTAAAACTGTAGCTTATGTAGCTAAAAATTATTGATTTTATGGGAGATTTTAAGTTTAATTTTGGAGATCGTGTTAAGATAAGACTTGCTCGCGAGGAACTAGACGGGATAGTTTTGGAAAGTTATGACAAAGATGTTGTTTTGTTGAAATTGAAATCAGGATATAATATTGGAATTCCTAAAGAGAATATTTTGGATTTGGATGTTGTTGAAGAGTATAAGGAAAAGAAGAAAGAAGCAGTTTCTTTGTCTAAAAAAAAGGATAAGCCCTCAATTGGAATGGTTATTACTGGAGGAACAATTGCTGCTAAACTTGATACTCGCACAGGAGGAGTTTCATGGTTGACAGACACAAATGAATTTGCTAAATTTTATCCCAAGGTTTTTGAAAAAGCGAATGTGAAAAAAATATCTGTGCCTTTTATGGTTGCTTCAGAAAATATGACTTCTGAACATTGGATAACTATTGCAGAACATGTTAAGGAAATGTTAAATGATTCTGAAATTCAAGGAGTTATAGTAACTCATGGAACAGATACTTTACATTATACTTCTTCAGCTCTTAGTTTTTTCTTAAAAGACTTGAAAAAGCCTGTAGTTTTAACATATTCTCAAAGAAGTATTGATCGTGCTAGCTCTGATGCTGAATTGAATTTAGAATGTGCTGTTGAAATGGCTCTTTCTAATTGTGCAGAAGTAATGCTTGTAGGTCACGGCACATTAAATGATGATTATTGTTTTGCCTTGCGCGGAACTAAAGTTAGGAAAATGCATTCTTCCAGACGTGATGCTTTCCGACCAATAAATTGCGAGCCTATTGCTAAAGTTTTTCCTAACAAGATCGAATTTTTATCTAATTACAATGCTCGTTCAGATGGATTGACTAAAAATGATCACTCATTTAGTGATAAAGTTGGGCTTATATATTATTATCCTGGACAAGACCCTAGTATTTTAGACTATTATCTTGTTCAAGGATATAAGGGAATTGTCATTGCAGGAACTGGTTTTGGACATGTTTCCACAGATGGAGAATATTCATGGATTCCAACCTTAAAGAGAGTCGTTAAACAAGGAGTTGCTGTTTGTTTTGCTCCTCAGACATTTTATGGAAGGTTGAATCCTAAGGTTTATTCTCCTGGAAGAGAACTTGAAAGTCTTGGAGTTATTTATTTAGAGGATATGCTACCTGAAACTGCATTTGTTAAGTTGGGTTGGGTTCTAGGTCATAAAAATTGGAAGGGTCTTGTTAGGGAAAAGATGCTTGAGAATATTAGCGGAGAATTTAATCAACTCTTGACTGAATAGTTGTAACTGTTAAGAGGTTACAAATAGTAAGGTTTAAATATGTATTTTTTGAGTTATTTTTATGGATGAAAAACCTAAAGGTCGTGCTGTAAAGTGTGAAGGTAGATTTGGTTCTGTTAGAGACTTCCTTCATGAAGAAGCTGTTCCTATAGTCTTAGGAGATAAATCTATGTTTTCTTGGAAAGACTTACAAGATTTATGGGAACTGACTTACCCTGAAATTTTGGCTTATGAGAATCACAGAGACCCTTATTTCGAAACAAGTAGAGATCCTTTACGTAGAACACCTCCTGAATCAGGTTTGTCATTGCTTCCTCTTTTTGATGTAGCTATACGCCCTGACTTAGATGTAATGGTTAGATATGGAAATGCTATGGGTTGTGATTCTAAAGTTTCAGAAAGACTATTTTATATGGGTATGAGGTTCCCTAATGCTCTTCAAGCTATGTTTGGTAGAGAAACTAGTGATATAAAACTTCCAGCTGGAAAAGATTTGAGAGGATATAGTGTTGCTTCTAGCTTTGGAATAGGTTCAATCTCCCATGGGGGTCATAAAGGAGGAGGTATTAGATCAGATTCTCCTTTTCTTTTGGAAGTTTATCAAGATTCTAAAGAAGGAGAGACTCGCGGAGAAAGAAATTTGGCTGGAGTTGTAGGATTTTGGCCACAAGATAACGATATGCTTGTTTCTCAAATGCAATCATGTAAGAATGCCCAATATCCTCAAGATGAAAAATTTGGAGTTGTTTCTCTTCGTGTAGCAGAAGTATTTGCAAGACTTGCTGGTTTCGATAGATTCATATCATACTCTGAAA
>CAYMJZ010000069.1:0-3928 GCA_964391445.1 Candidatus Woesearchaeota archaeon | reverse complement strand
AGCATAGATTCGGAAAGAATCGATTCTACAGACAAAGATCTAGACAATATAATAGAAAAATTAAGTAAAAAAGAAAAAGTTGAAGAAAAAATTGAAATCAGAAAAGAAGAAAAGAAAGAAGAGATTAAAGAACTAAAAAAATTTCCAAGAAGAATACCTTAACAATATAATTAATGCTATAAAAGCGAGCAAAAATGCAGGAGCAAATGGAACTCCTGTCTTAATAAGAACATTTTTCCCATTTCTCCTAAGTAAAAGAATCTCATTAAAACTCAAACCAGCAAAATTTTTACGAATCAGCTTCCCTTTAACCCTAACATCCTTTTCAAGCCAATCTCCTTCGGTTAAATTTTTAGGATGAATGGATTGAACCATACAAGACCTCTCAACCGCTTTTACATAAGCAAAAAGCAAGGGAGTCAATAATACGAAGACAGAAAAAGAGATTATTATTATCGAAGAATCATTCTCTCCTTTAGTAACATAAAGAAGAATAGCTAAAATTAGAGATACTAAAAATAAATATTTCTTTTTTGCAACCTGCTCAAAAAAAGAAATTCTAAAAGAAGAGTAGTTCTTTCTAATCAAAAAGAAACTATAAATTAAAGTGTAAAAAACTCCTCCTGTAAATAAAAGCAAAATAAATCCTCCGCCGTAATAAGCATAATCTATAATAGATTCATAAGGAAATACTGCTCCTAATCCAAAAAGCAACTTAGCGTCTCCTCCAGCAAATACCCTAGAATAATAGAAAAAATACCCTAGACAAACAAACAAGATAACTCCATAAAGGCCATACATAAAAAACATAAAATTATTTGAATAAATGGCATAAATAGCCCTATAAGCTAAAACAAAAGCAACCAAGGAAAAAGTCAACCAATTAGCTATTTCTCTACTTCTCAAATCCTGAACCACTGCAAAGATAATAGCAATAAATCCCAAAAGATAAAGAAACAAATATTCATTCATCAAATATAAAAAAAGAGATACTTTATTAATTATTAGTTCATATAGCTGTTATGAGAAAAGAGTGGATTCACAGATATCTTCCAATTATAATTCTTTTAGCCTTAGTTTCTATATCTTTTATTATAATTAGGAGCTATATTGTTGCTATAATAGGAGCATTCATCACTGCTTATTTGGTATATCCTTTGCATAAAAAATTAGAAAGAAAAATGCCTTCTTGGTTAGCAGCAGGAATAACTTTAGCAGGAACGATAGTAATAATATTTCTGCCAATATTTATTTTGATAAAAGAAATAATTAGTCAGATATACAAAGCAGTTCAATCAGGTTCCTTAGAGCTTTTGATATCGAAAGTGGAAAACATAGAAGCAATAAGACAATACAATCTAAATCTCTCAGATGTTACAAATAACTTCTTTAGCTTTGGAATAAACACCCTCTCATCTATAACTCTATCAGTAGCAACTTCAATAGTTTCTTTATTTGTTATGATTTTCATAATATACTATCTTCTTCTAAGTTGGCCAAAACTAAGCAGCAGAATAAGAAATTATGTGCCTTTTGAAAATAAAGACAAAGTAATAAAAGATATGGCAGAAACTACTAAAAAAATAGTAAGAGGAACATTATTTCTAGCATTTATCCAATCACTAGTTGCAGGAGTAGGCTTCTGGCTTGCAGGAATAGATTTCTATCTTATTTTAGCCGCATTAATAGGCCTGTTTGCATTCATCCCAGGAGGCCCAGGAATAGTATGGGTCCCTACATTAATAGTAAAAGTAGTTCAACAAGATTATGTTTCTGGAGGAATAATTCTTGCATTTGGATTATTTATCTCTATATATTTAGATACGATATTAAGAACAAAGGTAGCTGGAAAAGACTCAAGCATACACCCTGTAATAATGCTTTTAGGAGTAATGGGAGGAACACCAGTTCTAGGCCTAGCGGGAATAATTGTAGGACCTCTACTTCTCAGTTATACTCTTGAAATATTAGAAGAAATACTCAGTCAACATTAGCTTGTTTGCCATCTTCTCTTGATCTAAACTGTCCACCACGCTTATATTTATTGTAACCTCTCTGCTTACGTTTATCGTTCTTACTTTTACGCTTGCTTGCAAAACCATAATCGTCTGACATAAATAACTAAAAGGTATTGTATATAAAAAACTAACCTTGTAGGGAAGGACAACTAACTGCTGCACAACTTAATTCGCAATCTACATTGAGTAACTCATCAGTACATAATACTTTCTGATTATTCATCTCAATAGACTGACAACAAAAAGCAACTTCATTTCCACTCCTACAAACAAGCTCACAAGCTTGTCTAGTTGCTTCTAAACTCTGCGTCTGTAAAATTGGATCAGTTCCAGATTTAAAAAAACTAAAGCCACCCTTTACAAAAAAAATCAAGCCTATCAACACAGCAATACCAATTACTATTAGAATAATTGTAGTAATTGCTATATCGAAACCTCTGCTGTTCATATTCTTTTAAGAACAATATCCTTCTCCATTATTAAAGGTAGCGTCGCATATGCTTTCCTCTTCATAACACACACCGCTAAATCCGCATCTGCAAGGCACCTCGCTAGTAATTGTATGAAAAGCATCAAAAGTACAAAAGCTCAAAAGACCAGCTTCAATTTCGTTTCCAGTTGTACTTCCACCACTACCTCCAGCACCACCAGCAGAACTTCCAGAGTTAGCAGATCCAGTAGAGCCAGAAGGCAAGGGTATTGCAGGATTACCCTCTCCATTTTCAGAGGAATCAAATCCCACTGCTTCAAAAATCCTTTCAGCGTCTTGACTATCTTCAGAAATAAAAGCAAAATAAAATATAAAAGAGAAGACTAAGACTAAACCTCCCAAGAATATCCTAAAAGCAAGTTTCTGATTCCAAACCATAACTAAGATAATAAATTGATAATTAAAAACATATCTTATTGATAATCAGCACATGTAGTATCTGCTATTTTTGTATCTGCAGAATATCCTAAACAAGCGTCTTTCCTAAATGTGTATATATCTATAGATCCACAATTCAAAGAACCAAGATTAGTATCTATTCCATCAGAAGCTAATTCCTCAAGAACTCTAGAATCTCTACAATTAATCAAATCTCCGTTAATCAATCTGTACTTACAAAATTCTGTTCTTGACAAACTCTGAGCATAAGAGGAACAAGCATCAGAAAGAGCATCTAGCTCATCAGAAGGATCATCTAAAGAAATCTCTTCATCCTTCATTACAAGCATAATAACAACTACAACAAGCAATAAACCTAAAACAATCCAAACAATTGGCCTAGAACCAAAACTCTTCTTCGCACTTTTACTCAAATCCTTTTTTGCCTTGCTAGTTTTTTTATCTTTAGCCATAATCAATTAAGGAGTATTCCTATAATCTTTACAGGTCTTACCGTCTCCAAATTTCACAGTATCTTTCTTATTAAGACAAAGAGCACTTCTTAAATTATCATCCTCGCTAGATCCAGCAACAGAACAAGTAGGTTTTGTAGTAACCCCTTCATTAGCAAAGGTAACATTAAATCTTGAATCATCGCATCTAACTAACTCATCTCCAGCTTCCCTATATGTACAAAAATCAATTTGCAAACCACCCTTTGCATAAAGCACACAGGCGGAAGCAAGAGTTTGCAACTCACTAGGCCCCCTATCAAAAAGCCCAAAAAGAAAATCAAAACCTTGAGTAAAACCAACAATCAGCATAACCAAAACAGCCAAACCTAGTATAATCAATATAACTGTAGAAATAGTAACATCTCCTTTCCTCTTCATTTCCATATAAAGCAGTAATAAAAGTTCTTTATAAACTTTGTTCCGGCAGACAAAATTACGCCAGAGTTAATCAAGTTTAGAGAATCATTCAACAATCTCTTCTATAGAAATAACCTTTTCCTTATCAAAAACAACTTTTAAGGAATAAG
>CAYMJZ010000068.1:0-3990 GCA_964391445.1 Candidatus Woesearchaeota archaeon | reverse complement strand
ATATAATTTTGGAGCAGATTTATTAAATAGCAATAGCATAGACGAAGCCTATAAGAAATTGTATTATTTTCCTTTTAACAGTAAGGAAATGAAAGAATATTCAGGCAATAGTGTTCCTGATTTAATTGACCAATATATGCAAAAAGACTTATACAAAACTTCAATTAACTTTTACTTTAAAGAATGGCTTCCAAATGACTTATTGATGAAAGTTGACAAGACAAGTATGGCTAGTGGTTTGGAGGTAAGGGCACCATTTCTCGATAAAGATTTAATTGAAAATGTCTTTTCACTAAAGAGGAAATATAAAATAAATAAGGCAATATTTAGGAAGACAATATCTCCTCAGCTACCAAAAGAGATTATTAATCGCAAAAAACAAGGTTTTAGTCTCCCAATTTCAACTTGGTTTAATAGTAAGGACTTTCTTGCAAGGATAAGACCGCATATAGAGGATCTAAAGAAAAGAGGAATCTTTAGCAGTCATAAATTAGATTCTTTATTGAATGAACCTAATGGATATAAGAATGATCATAAGTTATGGGTCCTTCTTAATATCGAATTATGGTATAAGCTCTACATCGATGGGATCTCTCCAGAAAAGGTGAATATCTAATGGTAATAGTAAGCTACGTTCTTGGTATACTAAACGCAGAAAGGACACTAAGGGAATGCTTAGATTCAATATTAATGCAGGAATACCCAAAGAAAGATTATGAAATAATAGTTATAGATGGTGGCTCAACAGACAATACTCTAGAAATAGTAAAGAGTTATATGAATAGGGAGAAGAACATCAAGATTTTTCACAATCCTCATAAACTTTCGGAAGGAAAGGGAATGGGTAAAGATCAAGGGGTTTCAAAGTCAAAAGGAAAGTTTATAGTATTCCTAGATCATGATAATATCTTATTGAATAAAAATTGGATTAAACATATTCTTGAACCATTCAAAGACAAAAGAGTGATGGCCTCTCAATCTTTAACATCTCCTCAAAATAAAGATACAAATTTTCTTAAATACATTAATGCTCTAGGAGTAGAAGATCCATTTGCTACGCCTTATTCATTAGTTGCTCAATTAGTATTGAAGCCATCAAAATTCAAAAAGGAAAAAGATTACTATCTTTTTGAACTTTCTAAAGAAAGAATATTGTTTTTTGGAGCAAATGGTTGTGCTTTTCGTTCATCTGTTTTTAAGAGAATAGGTGGGTATACTAGAGATGTAGATGTGTCTGCATCAATGGCTGAAAAGAATATGTCTGTAGCGATTCATGAAATACCAAGAATATATCATAAAACTGCCAACAATATGTTTTCATTCTTTAAGAAAAAAGCAACATACTTTTACAGATTTATAGATAGAGAATATAAAACAAAATCGTTTAAGTGGACACAGGTAGGTCAGCCACCAAGCACAATAAAATATTTTATTATGGTTCTAACAAATTTAACATTTATAGTCCCATTTTTTGATATCCTTCCTAAGATGATAAGAACAAAGAAATTATTTTGGTTATTACATCCTTTTTATGTTTTTTATATTACTTTAATGATGTTTTTTATAACCATTCCAAGAATTAGGAATTTCATCAAATACATTTAATTTTTAACAGCTACTACTAAAGAATCAAGAGCCTTATTTTCCTTATTTTTTTGCATATACGTTTTATCTCTTTTTGTCGTAAATATTCCAAATTTAATATTCTTCCTCAATATAAATTTGAATATTAGGTGTACATATAAGTCAAATAATAACTTTGGAGATTCAACCGTATTTTTGTATTTAATAATAAATCCTGTATTGTTTAGTTTAGTCAGTATTTCTTTCATACTATAATGTCTTTTGTGTTGAGTATACAAAAGAGGGTTAAAAACATGTAATAAATGTTTATTTGGGACAGTTATTATCAATTTTCCATTTTTCTTCAACATTTTATGTATGTTTTTTAAAGTGTTTAAATCATCTTCTAAATGTTCGAGTACTTCAAGCATTATTATAGTATCAAATTTATTAAAAAGACTTTTATCAGGTTTAGTTATATCTCCCAGAATAAACCTGGTCTTCTTAGCATGCTTCTTAGCATAGTTTATTTTCTTAACATCTATATCAATACAATTAGAACTCTTAACTCTAGATTCTATTATCTTTTCAATTTCAGGTATATTGGCCACCCCTACAGTCAACACAGAATGTTTTTTCTTAAGCTCTGCTAAATTAATAATAAAATCAGCACGGTTATCCGCAAATTTAAGCATCCTCAATTGCCTTTATTATTTTATTTTGTAAATTGTTCAATCCTGTTAAATTTATTTTTGGCTTCTTATTATAATTTATTAAAAGTTTTGGAGTCAAATCTTTCATGTCTCTGATCATTAATACATTGGCTTTTTTCGCAAAATATTCTGCAAATTCTACTTGGTGATCATTTATGTGCTCTTTATACTTAGCTTCCCTTGGAACCGTGATTACCGGTTTTCCATATTTTAATATAAATTCTATTAATGAGGTAGCAGACTGAGCAATTACAACTCTTGCTTTTTTATAGTAGTCATCGATATTATCTGTGAAATCAAAATATTTTACATTTTTTGGTCTATATTTCGTAAAGCCTGTTTGAACAATAATTTCTTCCTTTATTTTTGGGGCAATTTCATCTATTCTTTTTATTAACCTATCAAATTGATCTGGGTGCGTGCCTATAGTTACAAATATCATACTATTCCTCCAACATATTTAGCTTTCTTTCCATATTTCTTAGCCATATTTTGGTGTTGAACCCAGAATTCATTTGCGAAAATGTAAGATGCTCTAGCAGACCAATTAGGAGTTTTAACTCTTATTACTGTATCTATAAATATGCTTTTTATTCCCAAAAATCTTGCAGCAATTAAGGCAGGGATCGAAATCTGAGCACCATTAGTGAATATGATCTGTATTTTTTCTTTTTTTAAAATTTTGATTAATTTAAAAAATGTTTTAATATAATTTAGAGGGTTAATCTTAAGCAAAATGTCTTTCTTAAAATAATAAGTAGTGTACTTTCCAAGAAATGACTTAGGTTTAATCTTAGGTAGAATATCTTCTGTAATTAAGATGCAGTTATTTCCTTTTATTACTTTATCTGTAAACAATAACTTAATCTGTCCCAAATGACCTCCTTGTGATGTTACTAGTGCAATATTTTTTTTCATTTTAACTTGCAGGTTTAAAAAACCTAATAAATTTATCATAAACTCTAATAATTTTTCTAAAGGGTGAATTAACCAATCTTAATCTAATAACTGCAAGAGCCATCCATGGCCCAGATTTCCAAAAGTTTATTTTAGAATAATCTCTATTTGACCAAACTGTAGGCACTTCATTTATTTTAAGTCCTTCCTTATTCATTAAATAAAGTGCTTCTATATCAAAAGCCCAACTAGTCATTCCAAGTTTATTTATTACTTTAGATATTGCCTCTCTTTTGAATATCTTTGCACCGCACTGAGTATCTCTAAAAGGAATCAATAGTATTGCTCTTATGAACGAATTATATACCCTGGATGCAATTATTCTAGTTACCTTATTTCTAGGAGCAAGTTTTGCCCCTGGTAAATACCTGCTGGCAATAACACCATCATTTTGCTTTATATTCAAGAATAATCTATAATACTCATCAGGTGCCGTTGACATATCAGCATCAACAAATCCAATATATTGATATTTTCCCATTAAAGCACGTTTAAATCCTTCTATTACAGCAAACCCCTTCCCGCCTTTTTTGAAATTAAGCATTTCTAAATTTCTTCCAATATATCTCTTTACAATTTTTTCAGTACCATCTGAACAGTTGTTCAAAACTACAATTATTTTGAAATCTATCTTTTTACGCTTTTTTAGCTCATTAAAGTAGTAAATATAAGATTTAAGGGTCTTTTCTATTCTTTTTTCTTCATTATATGCAGGAATCACTATTCCTAATATTTCCATATTTAAACTTAAACTGGC
>CAYMJZ010000067.1:0-4083 GCA_964391445.1 Candidatus Woesearchaeota archaeon | reverse complement strand
GCTTTTTTTATCGTTGTTATGGTCAAAACCTAGTGCGTGAAGTAGTTCATGTAAGGCTACATTTGGATTGTTGCAGTTTCCTTCTCTATAAAGTGCTACTTTTCCCTCTAAAATAACTGAAAATAAAGTGGAGTTGATTACTCTTGAAGGGCCTCCTTCTCCTGCTACAAAATGATCTTTTTCTTCAGCTTCTGGAGAGATATCTGAGCAAAGTATGTTTAATATAGAATTTGATGAATCTGTAGGATTAAATTCTAATATTGTTTGTTCTTCTAGAATTGAAAATGCTTCTTCCATCCTTGAGGCTTTGTTTTCTGGACAAGAACTTGCGATGTTATAATTTATTATTTTACTAGGATATCTCATATTTTCGTAGAACTGTTTGCTTGGGATTGTATTTGTTGTTGTTATTTGGTTTGAACCTGTGTTAACCAAGTTTACTGTATGTCTTGGTATGTTTTGATATAAATAATACCCTGCATAACCCATTGCTACTAGAAATAATATTACAAAAAATGCTGCAAATAAACCTTTTTTGTTCATATTAGTTTTAAATTTTCAAGATATATAAAACTTAGTCATATTTTATCGATTACTTTTGAATGACTATGCCTGACTTTTTTATAATGCATGGTTTTATCCTCTTTAGAACGATAACCCAAAGCACATAGAGCAACTGAAGTTAACCCCTTCTCTTTTAATCCAAGTATCTTATCCACTTCTTGAGAAGAAAATCCTTCCATTGGAGTTGCATCTATTCTTTTAATTGCTGCTGCTTGCAAAAGCATCCCCAAAGGAATGTATGTTTGTCTTTTAGTCCATTCGCTTATTGATTCTTTTGTATGGCCCTTTCTAAATCCAAGCATCATATCTTCATATCCTTTTAATGTTTCAACAGAAATGTTTCTTATATTTGCAGTATCTTTGATATATTCTTTTATGTAATCTTCAGTAACATCGGTTTTTGCGCAGAAAACAATTAAGTGTGATGCATCGGTTACTTGGTTCTGATTCCAAGCATTTTCTTTTATTTTATTTCTTGTTTCTTTATTTTCTACAACTATAAATTTCCATGGTTGAAGGCCAAAGGAAGATGGTGCAAGTCTTATTGTTTCTAATAGTTCATCAAAATCTTTTTCATCAAGTTTTTTTGAAGGATCGTATGTTTTTACTGCATATCTCCAGTTCAATGCTTGTAATATATCGGACATGCTATATTATAAAATTGTGACTATTTAAATGTATAGCTACTTTTTACTTTTAAAATTTAAAGAGCAAGAATTTATACAAAACCTCTTTCCTGTTTTTTCTTTAGGGCCATCGTTAAAAATATGTCCTAAGTGACTATTGCATTTTGAACATACGACTTCTGTTCTTTGCATACCTAAGCTATTATCTTCAATAAATTTTACGGATCCAGGGATTGAATCATAAAAAGATGGCCATCCTGTTCCTGAATTAAATTTTACGTCTGAATTAAAGAGTTTATTTCCGCATGCTGCACATTCATACATTCCTTTATCTTCATTGTTGTAATATTTTCCGGTAAATGGTCTTTCTGTGCCTTTTTCTCTTAATACGCGGTATTGTTCTTTTGTTAGTTTCTTTTTGAAATTTGTTTCTTTCATTTCTTTAATTGACTTCTTTTGGTATTAAACATTTGTTACTTCTGTAACTACTGGAAGGTTAGATTTAAATATGGTGTTTTTTGATGAATTTTATGAACTACGAATTTAGTCAAAGAAATGAGGATCCAAATTTAGTTGTACCTGTAGTTACTAGACTTAGCCCTCTAGATGATGCCAAATTTAGAATAGAGTATCTTAGGAATAAACCTAGATGCTCTATTGAGCCTGGATCAATTTTTAGAGAATTGTTAAACCTACTAGATCTACATCAGACAGGAACAATTGAAACTGTAGATTATTTTGTTCTTTTTAATCAATTAAGACATTTAAGAAATGAAGCAGGCTTAAGTGGAGATGGTCAAGCTGCAAGAGAGCAATTCGAGAGATATGGAGTTTGATATGATTGCAAAAATAAAAGAAGAAGATAGAGAATTTTACGAAAATCACGAGTTATTTCTTGCAGATTTAGCAACAAGAGCTTTTAGACAATTTGATAGGGGAAAATTTGATGAGGCTATAGTCGATACTACATGGAGCAGAATTGTTTATGGAGGTAAATTAGCAGAGCTTCGTAGAACTGGAGAATTGAGTCGTAGAGAGTATAAGTCTTTAGCCTATCATACTAGACAGGCAGCTGAAAGATTAATTGAAGAGGCTAATTTTTTGAGAGTTGGAAATAGGGCTGATAATGTTGACTCTCATGCAGCTGGAACAGATGCTAAGGCTTTGGAATTACATCTTTAGAGATCTCTAAATTCTCTGCGAAAGATTTATATAGATTAAACGAACTATTGGATTTATGAAAAATTACTCAAAGATTGCTTTGTTTGTTGTTTCAGCTTTGTTTTTAGTTGCTTTTGCCGGATTTACAAGTGCTGCACATCCTTACAATACTTACACCTACACTGACAGAGATGGTTTTTCTTATTACGAAAGTGATAGCGGATTTAGAATTAATTCTGACACAAGCAATACAGATCGTTATAGCTATAATCATAGAGGCTACTCACGTTGCGGAGATGTTTATAGTTGGAGATCTTATGGGTGTTCTTATTATGGAAATAGACCTTATTATCCAGATCATGCTTATTACGAAGATGAATATGATAGAGATGCAGCTATAAAATATGCATTTGACACTTATAGAGAAGGAAAGAAATATGATTATCAGATTGAAAAATTGAGGATACAGGAAGAAGCAAAGCAGTACAGGTATAGATATGGAGGGTATGGATATGGATATTCAGGACATAGATATTATACCTACGGTTGGTAATTAGATAATAATAAAAATAGTCTTTCTTTTAATTTATTATGAAGGTCATGAATAGATTTAGGTTTTATATAGGAATTTCAATTTTCTTTATTTTAGCAATGGGTTATTTTTTGAGAATTGAAATTGATTCTGGGGCCAATTATACAGTTAAAGATACCCTATTAGGTATTATTATATTTCATAACCTTTTTGTTTTTATTGTTTATTTACTAATTGCATTGTTTTTCATATTTACAGGGGTTAGGAAGGTAAGGATTGTATGAAATTTTTTAAAGGTTTTAGAGAGGTTTACTCAAAACCGTTTTACATTTTTGTAGCTCTGGCTGGAATGATGCTTTTTTACATTCTTGATGTCATTATATCTGATTTTGCAGATTTTAAGAGTTTATCAGATAGTGGATCTGTTAGATTTTTGTTTTATTATTTTGTAGGTTATCCTTCTACACTCGATTATTACTCAATGTTCTTTCTATTTTCTATTTCTTTTCTTTTTGGTTCTTACCTTGCTTTAGCTACGTATAAAACTAGCCAGATTAAATCTACTAAAATCTCTTTTTTTGGTTCTATTGGTTTGTTTTTTGGTCTTTTTGCTCCTGGTTGTGCTGCTTGCGGAATCGGACTAGCTTCTCTTTTGGGTATCGGGGGAGCTATTGTTGCATTGCCATTTGGGGGAAAAGAAGTTTCTTTCCTAGCTTTTGTTTTACTAGGTTATGCTAATCTCAGAATAGCTAGAAAAATCAATCAGAACACTTGTCCCATAAGCCTTAAATAGACAAGTTTGGCCTTGATTTTATGGTTACTAAGGTAATGGCTTATAGGGCTTCTGATCAAGTAGATCCTTCTAGTCTTGTAAACGACGATTATTTTACTGCAAGACTTTCTGTTGCTCGTGCCCAAGAATATCCCGATGGAGATGGTAAAAGTGTTTATTCTCTTGATTTTGCTCATTTAGAACAGAATAGGTCTCTTCCTCACAATCTTAAGTATAGTTTTACAGATAAGGATGGATCATTCAAGGGTAGAATGGGAGTTGTTTTAACTAAACAACTTAGAGGAAGGCATGTTGTTGCAGTTTTTAGAAGGTCTGACAAAGGGATAGAGGCAATTATTCCTTCTTCTGAAAGTCTTTAGTTAGAATTTAACAAAAGCTTTATTAAAGATTGAACTTAGTTTTTGGAA
>CAYMJZ010000066.1:0-4137 GCA_964391445.1 Candidatus Woesearchaeota archaeon | reverse complement strand
GCCAGGAACTTATAATATTGCCGTAAGTAAAATTAGAGAAAAGATTAATTCTAAAACTAAAGTTTTAATGATTCCAAATTTGATAGGAAACTTTTCTGATTTAGAAGAGTTGCGCCAAATAGCGTGGGAATATAATCTTATTTTCATAGAAGACTCATGTGATACTCTTGGAGCTACATATAAAGGCATGCCAAGTGGAACTTACTCACATATATCTACAACAAGTTTCTACGGCTCCCATATAATCACAGCTGCAGGCGGAGGAGGGATGATCTGTGTAAATAACCCTTATTTTATGGATAAAGCTAAGATCTTGCGAGGATGGGGAAGATCTTCTGCTAGAGATGAAGGCGAAGACCTAAACAAAAGATTTGGAGTTAAATTAGCAGGAATTCAATATGACTCTAAATTTATTTTCGAAAGTATAGGTTACAACTTCCTTCCTTTAGAAATCGGTGCAGCCTTTGGCTTAGAACAAGTAAAAAAACTTAAGTTATTTTCAGAAATAAGGCAGAGAAACTTTGATCAATTGTATAACTTTTTTGTACAATATGATAAATACTTTATTTTACCAAAACAAATTCCAGGTTCAAAGACAAATTGGTTGGGTTTCCCTCTTACAATCAAGCCAAATGCACCTTTCTCCAGGCAAGATATCACAACATTCTTAGAAAGAAATAATATTCAAACTAGGCCTGTGTTTACAGGAGATATATTGCGCCAGCCTGCTTTCGAACATTTAGTCGAAATAACTGGTCAAAAACCTTCAGACTTTCCTGTAGCAGATGAAGTGATGCAGAGAGGTTTCCTTATCGGATGTCACCATGGGCTGACAAAAGAACATATGGACTATCTGATTAACACTTTAAGCTCATTCTTTAGCAAATACTAGATTTATTAAACCTAATTTTGATATAATTTTATGAGAATTTTAGAATTAACCAATTACACTGCAGGTGGTTGTGGAGTGGGAATGAGGGTCTTAAAAGAATCAAAATTGCTCGCAAGCAAAGGTCACAAAGTGAATGTGTTTTCAACAAATATGGTAAAAGGAACGGGCCAAATATGCTCTAGAGAAGAAGAATTAGAAGGTGTGAAAATCAAAAGATTTCCCGCCAAAAAATTAGGAGGCGAAAGTTACATGAAATGGGATTTTACTAAAGAAGCCTTAGAATTCAAGCCAGATGTTATAATTACACATGCTTATCGACATTTACACACAAGCCTTGCTCTAAAATTAGCTAAAAAATTAGGGTGCAGAGTATTTTTAGTAACTCATGCACCATTTGGGAGAGAAAAAACGAGAAGCTGGTTTGAAAATATAATTGTGGGTATATATGATAGTTTTTTTGGTAAGGCAAACCTAAAAAAATTTGATAAAATAATGACTATAACTAAATGGGAAGAAAAATATCTGGAAAATCTTGGTGTGCCTAAAAACAGGATTGAATATATTCCTAACGGCGTATCTGATGAATTTTTTAAACCTATTAAAAAAATAGATAAAAATAAGCTAAAACAAATTTCTTATATTGGGAGAATAAGCCCTATAAAAAGTCTTGAAACTATAAGCTATGCTCTTGCTCTTAGAGAAGATTATGGTTTTTTGGTAAAAATAAGAGGTCCTGCAGACCCAAATTACCTTAAGATGCTTAAATCCATTGTAACTGAAAAAAATCTTGATAAAAAAGAATTTTTTATAGAAGGACCTTACAATTCAAAAGAACAAATCAAATGGTTAGATGAAATAGGAGTTTTTATCTTGCCTTCAAAAAGTGAAGGGATGCCTCAGACACTTGTTGAAGCAATGGCAAGAGGGAAAATAGTAATAGGAAGCGATAATGAAGGAAACAAGGAATTGATAGAAGATAAGAAAAATGGTTTTCTCTACAAGAATGGAGATGCAAATGACCTAGCAAAAGTTTTTGATAGGTTAACGAAATTAAACCAAAGCGAGATAAGCAATCTACAAAAAAATGCTCGGAAAAAAGCAGAGCTTTTTAAGTGGGAATATTTAATTAAAAAATTAGAAAAGGTAATCTCTTAAAATGGAAAATAGTAATTTCAAATTTGGAAGAAGTTTCTATGAGAAGGATAAAGACTATCTTAATCTCATAGATGATCCTTCAAAAAAGAAAGACTGGTTTTCAGATTATCTTAAAGCAATATTTGGAAATAGCAAAGAGAAAGATAAAATTCTAGAGCTTGGGTCTGGAACAGGAATAAGTGGATCATTTATAATGAAAAAAAGAAAGAACTTTACTGGTTCTGACTTTTCAAGTACATTTGTAAGATTAGCCAATAAAAGAAATGGTAATAAATTCATTAGACTAGATGCTACAAAGATACCTTTCAAAAATAAATCCTTTGACCTAATCTGTTCAGCAGACTTAATTGAGCATATTCCAAATCTAAAATCTGCCATTGATGAGATGGGTAGAGTTCTTAATGAAAAAGGAGTGTTAGTAATTCAGTTCCCAAATCTTTTCTGCAATGTCTTTTCTTTCAACTATCAAAAAAGTGCAAAAAACATACTTCGCAAGATCAAACATTTATTTATTGAATTCTTTAAACCTGACCTTAGAACTATAAAAAAATATGCTTATGCTCTAGATGTTTATGAAGCAGACAAAGATGCTTATAATCTTCTTTCCCCAATTTGGGTGAAAAATGAGCTAGTCTCGAGAGGGTATGAAATAAAAGAGCTTAATTCTTATTCATATCCCTTCAAAAGCAACATTTTAATAGATATGATCCTAAAGTCTCTCAGATTATTACCGATAGTAAAATATGCCGGTGGAAGGGTAATAATAGTCGCCCAAAAAAAATAAAATGGTTCTGAATTTAAAAAAGTTAAAGCATTTCTTACCCCTAAAAAATTCTTTTAATCTCATATTAATAGTCCTTGCCTCATTTTTCATAAAACTAAGCTATTTTATCTTAACTAAGGATCAGCCATTATGGTGGGATGAAGCTGAGTATTTATCTGCTGCAAAAAAAATAGCATTTAATGTTCCTTATGATCTTAACCCTCAGAGACCTTTGCTTTTTCAATTAATTGCTGCATTCTTGCTTAAAGCAGGATCTTCCGAATTATCTGTAAAATTTCTATTGGTCTTAGTCCCATCAATAGTTTTAACTATTGTAATCTATTTTTTTGTAAAAGAATTATATAATAAAAAAATTGCCCTATTTGCAGCATTCTTTTCATCTATAAATTGGTCTTTAATTTTTTGGTCAAATCGTTTCCAGCCAGACTATATCTCTATGTGTTTTCAAGTACTTGCCTTATATTTTGCTTGTGTATTCTGGAAAGGTAATAAATCAAATAAAACTTTAAGTTTAATAGGGATTTTTGCAGCTCTTGGTTTTCAATTCAAAGTTTCTGGGATGATAGTTCTAGGGATAATTTTTGTTTTTTCTTTGATTAAGGATAGGCTCTCTATAATAAAAAGCAAAGAATATTGGAAAATTTTTGGTTGGTTTTTGGTAGGAATGATTCCTCAATTCATTCTATCTAGTATGTTTTTTGGAAACCCGCTCTCCATATTTTTAGATTCAGGTTATGCTCAAGTAATAACCGAAGAAAGACAACTTGGCTGGCAGGTTTTTAGTTTTTTAACATTATTTGGAAGTGTTTTTCCTAAAAATATATTATTCTTTTTATTAGTATTTGGCATTGGTTTATCTCTCTCATTTTTATTTAATTTAAAATCAATAATGGTTGATAGAAAGTTTAATTCGGATTTGTTTGTTTTTATAGGCTTAACTTCTATAATAGCATTTTACTTATTTTATATAAGAGGATCAATAGAAGATAGATGGGTATTTCTCTTGATACCTTTTATTTATGCTTTGTTCGGAAAAGCTTTATCTTCAATTCATCTATTTTTAAGTAAATATAGCAGATTTATCTCCGTAGTATTTATAATATTCATTTTATTGTTGGCATCACATTCACACATATCTTATTCTAGTTCTCTTATAAAAGATAAAAAATCTACATATTCTGAAATAAAAGAAGCCTGTCTATTTTTAAAAGAGAATTCAAATCCTGAAGATAAAGTATTCAGCGTATCTCTTACACAATGTACTGCATATTCAGAAAGACAAACAATAACTTATGCGAGAATGTCT
>CAYMJZ010000065.1:0-4175 GCA_964391445.1 Candidatus Woesearchaeota archaeon | reverse complement strand
TGCAGACAAGATATGAGATTGATTTGATGTTAGAGGATTAACTAAAGGTACGGGATTATCTGGACCAGTTCACAGATTTGGAATAAGTTTGAAACAACATAAATCTGAAAAGGGAGTTAGAAAACCTGGTAGCTTGGGTCCTTGGCATCCTGCTAGAGTTATATTCAGAGTCCCATTGTCTGGACAGTTAGGTATGTTTTCTAGACCTCATTATAACTTCAAGGTTTTAGCCTCTAGCAACATGGCTACGGATAAGATAAAATTAAAACCATTCAGACATTATGGAAACATAAACTCTAACTATGTGGTATTACATGGAAGCGTTCAAGGACCTGCTAAAAGACAAGTATTATTGACAAGTCCATTAAGACCTTCACTAAAACAAACTAGAAGGAAACTTGAAATGATTGAGGTACACATATGAAGACAACAGCTTATGATTTGAAGAATCAGAAAAACTCGGAAGTAAATCTTCCAAGCGTTTTTGCTACGAAGATAAGAGAAGATATTGCCTTAAAATATTATGAAGCAGACAAAGAATTCCATCCTTATGCTCCTTCACCTATGGCTGGAAGAAAACATTCTGCTTCAGGAACTATAAGCCACAGAAGACATGAATGGAAAGGACATTATGGTAAAGGTATTGCAAGAGGTCCAAGAAAAGCAATGTGGAGAAGAGGAACTCAGTTCTATTGGGTTGGTGCAGAAGTAAACCAGGCAAGAGGCGGAAGAGCAGTTCACGCACCAAAAATATATTACAGGCCAAGAAAAATAAATGATAACGAAATGAAAATTGCAATGCATTCTGCCATTGCTTCTACTGCTAAGAAAGAGTTTGTTTCTAAAAGATACTCTAGATTGAATGACTTTGCAGGACAAATTCCTTTTGTAATATCAAATGCTGAGAATATCAAAACAAAGCAATTTATTGAAGTTCTAAAAAAGATGCTTGGAGACAATTATGAGATTGCATTGCAAGTTAAAAATGTAAGAAGCGGAAAGGGAAAGATGAGAAATAGAAAATACAAATCAACTGCTGGATTATTATTTGTTAAGGCAAAGAGCGAGAAGATTTCATTAAAGGGTGTTGATGTTGTAAATGCCAGCGAACTAGAGATTGCTGACTTGTTCCCGTTAGGAAGACTTACTTTATATACTGAGAAATCACTTGCGGAGTTGAAATAAAATGTTAAAACCAATTACATCTGAAAAGGCAGTAAAATTGATTGATTTAGAGAATACTTTACTTTTTGAAACAGATAGAAGAGAAAGCAAAGATGTAATTGCAAAAGAAGTTTCAAACTTATTCAAGGTTAAAGTTGAAAAGGTTAGAACATTAACTCGCGGAAACAAGAAATACGCATATGTTAAGTTAGCTAAACAAAATCCGGCAATTGATGTCGCGACTAAAATAGGAATGATCTAATGGGTAAGAGAATTATTTCACAGGCAAGAGGTAAAGGAAGTTTATCCTACCAAGCAAAGAAGAGCGCATTCATTTATAGAATTGGATATCCAATCGGAACTGGAAATGCTGAAGTGATAAAAATATTGCATTCAGCAGCTCATTCCGCTCCTTTGATCAAATTGAAGCTTGGAAATAGCATATTTTTCAACGTTGCTTTTGATGGAGTAACTAGAGGACAAAATATTGTTATTGGAGGAAATGTTGCAGGAGCAGGAAATGTTATTGCTCTAAAAGATATTCCATTGACTACAAAGATTTACAATATTGAACTTAACCCTGGAGATGGAGGGAAAATGATTAGAACTTCTGGAAGCAGTGCTCAAATTTACAAAAAATATGACGATGGAAAAATTGGAGTGTTAATGCCTAATAGAAATGAATTGAAGCTTGATGGAGAATGCAGGGCAACTATCGGAGTTGTTGCTGGAGATGGAAGAAAACAGAAACCTTTCATGAAAGCTGGAGCAGTCCATTACAGAGCAAAGGCAAGAAACAAATTGTGGCCTAGAACTTCTGCTGTTAAAACAAACGCTGTAGATCACCCATTCGGTTCTGGTAGAGGAAAGAGACCTAAATCAAAGACAGCTAAGAGAAACGCGCCTGCTGGAAGAAGAGTAGGACACTTAGCTCCAAGAAGAACAGGAAGGACAAAGAGATAATGGCAAAAGAAACAGTAGTAGCACTTAAGAGAGAAAAGAAATTCTGCGGTCTTACTTTGGAGCAGCTGAAGGCTCTTTCATTGAAAGAAGTAAGCGAATACCTGCCTGCAAGAAGCAGACGTTCTGTTGTTAGACATCCTGAAATTATTGAAAGGTTCATAAAGTCTGCTGAAGAAAAGATATCTAGGAAAAAGAAAGTTAGGACTCATTTGAGAGATTTGATTATTGTCCCTAAAATGGTTGGAATGAGTATTCAGATTTACAACGGTAAATCATTTGAAGAAATTCCTGTAGATATAGAAATGATAGGTCATAGATTGGGAGAATTTGCATTAACGAGACAAAAAGTAAATCACTCTGCTGCAGGTATAGGTGCAACAAGAGGAAGTAAGGCGGCTAAGAAGTAAAATGGCTGAAACAAAAAAAACAACTGTTAAAGAAGAAAAATCTAATGTAGCAGAGCATAAGCACGAGCATAAACATGATGAAAAAGCTGACGAACATAGTCACGAACATAAGGAAGGAGAAAAACATTCACATGATCATAAACATGAGGAAAAGAAAAAAATTGAGGTTAAGAGACCTAAGAAAGACCATGCGGTTGTAAGAAATGAAAGTGTTCATATCTCTAAGAGACATGGAATGTATATTTGTTCCTTTATCAAGGGAAAGAATATCGATGCTGCAATAAAAGATCTTAATGAAGTAATTTCTCTAAGAAAAGCGGTTCCATTCAAAGGAGAAATACCTCACAGAAAGGGAATGATGTCTGGACGTTATCCTGTCGCTGCATCAAAGATCTTCATACCTATGCTTAAGAACTTAAAGGGTGCTGTTTTGTACAACGGTATGGACATAACAAAAACAAGAATATCTTCTGCATTCACAAATTTTGCACCTAGACCTCAGAGAAGAGGCGGAACAAAAGGAAAGAGAGCTTCTGTAACTATTGAAGCCCGTGAAATTGGAGGAAAAGCTTAATGGAAGAGAAAAAATTTGTAAAATTCAAACAAGATGAATTGGGAATTAAAGAATATGTAAAGCACTCTCTTGGAAAAGGAAGAATAAGCGACGTTAATATTGAATATACTCCTGTAGGTGAAAAAATAATAATTGCAACAAATAGACCTGGACTTGTTATTGGAAAGAAAGGAGAAAAGATAGAAGAGTTAACAACAGTTTTGAGAAAGAGATTCAATTTGGATAATCCTCATATAGATATAAAAGAAATTTCCAATGAAGCTCTTGATGCACAACTTGTTGCAGATTCTATTGCAATACAATTGGAAAGAAAGGGTTCTCTAAAGTTTAAGATAATTGCATATAAAGCACTTGATAGCATAATGAAAGCCGGAGCTCTTGGAGTGGAACTTGCATTATCTGGAAAATTGCCAAGCGAGAGAGCAAAAACTTGGAGATTCCAGCAAGGATATCTGAAGAAAACAGGAGACCCTTCTAAAGTTGTTGAAAAAGCTATGGCTCAAGCTAGGACTCAGATGGGAGTTATTGGAATAAAGGTAAGTATACTTCCTCCAAATGCACATATACATGATCAGATTAAAGTCAATGATGCATTGATACACCTCTTACAACAAAATAAAGCAGCACATGCTAATCAAAGTAATGAAAAGAAAAAAACTAGAAAAAAGAAGGAGGCTAGTGAATAATGGCAGTTGTAAAGGCAAAGGAAGCTAGCAAAATGGATCAGAAAGCTAGAGAAGATAAAATAAAAGAATTGAAATTAGAATTAATGAAATCTCAAACTGGGGCTCAAAAGTCAAACGGAAAAAAGAAAGAGATAAAAAGGGCTATTGCACGCTTACTCACATTCAACTCAGCCAAAAAGGCTAAGGAGAAAAACAAGTAAATGGAAATAGACCCAAGAACAGGTTTACCTATAGCGGGAATCTCTTGGGAAGATTTGGCTAAAGGCCAACAGAAGATAAAGATAGCGACTGAAAAACGTCGTTATGGCAAGGTTATAACCCTTGTCTCAGGCTTTGATAAAGGCATTGATTTTAAGGAAACTGCAAAGGATTTAAAGGTAT
>CAYMJZ010000064.1:0-4370 GCA_964391445.1 Candidatus Woesearchaeota archaeon | reverse complement strand
GTTAGTAGGCGTAAGACCCGCTATTGCTGTTAAATCTGAATCATAAGGTTGAAAACCTGTCTGCTTATAATCTACTATCTTGTCTAAATAAACATTCTGCCATTGGTCAGCAGGAATCTTAAAAACATAGATTATCGCAATAGGGTAAGCAGATGGAGTGCCAGTGAGAGTAAAATTGCCACTCGCATCAAAAGAGGAGACATCCACTGCAACGCCACCAGCTGTTTGAGGAAAGACCCCTGTTGGTTGGCTGGAACTGACTGTGGAGACATATGCATCAACTCCTCCTGCGAATTGGTTAAGGAGGATCGTTCCTCCCGTTGGGACTGTAACTGTTCCCGTTGTTGCGCTAAATTCCTCAAAATATGTGACTTCATACTCATTATTTTCTAAATATTCTAAACGGGATAACTGAGATGGTGTCATCCCAATCTTTTTCCCTAATCCTATACCATGTCCACCAGACATTAGATAGCAAATTCAACAAAAACATTATTACTATTAGCAGTACTATCAATTAAGATAGGCTCTGGTCTCTTACCGCCGATCATTGACAATGTGCCACTATCACCAGCCTCCATCGTAATATTATCAATCTTAGCTGTACCAGCAGCATCTACTGACCATGAGATCATACGATACGTATTCATTGGTACACGTTTAGCTGTTTGATTAGAAAAAGTTGCTGTTGTAAATGCACTTTTAATAACCATCTCAGTATCGGAATTGATTGATTCAATCTTTCTAAATTCCGAATAATCAGGAATATATAAATATTCACCTACCTGAAACTCAGTGGTAAATAATGTTCCTGTTCCTGTAATTAAGGTTCCATTGTTAACCGCATCAATAGTGGTGCTACCTGTGATAGAGGTAGACTGCGGAAATGTATCTTTTATGTTATCGTAGTCCCCATGACTACCACTTATTGTAACTGCCATAATAGTTTAATTTTTAACAAATATACGTTATTTTTTTATTTTCTTGGTTTTAGTTTACCCCTTTTTAGGCTACCGCCTGTTATTTTTCCACCGCTTAAACGAGAACGACCTTTCTTTTTTTCTTCTCTTTCTTCTTTATACTTTTCTCCAGGCATAGCCATAGGTATCATTCTTGTTTGACCATACTCCTTTTGGAAATACTTATCCATAGCGGTTCTAGTCTTATTGATAACCCCTGTTAATGATTGTTCTTGAATACCTAATTGTCTAAGAATGTCGTGTCCAAGAAATAACATATAAAGGTTAGCCTGATCGTCAGTTAATTCCTCTGTTATCTTTTCAGGTTCTCTACCCCCCTTATACCATCCAGTATATCCATTTTGAATAGCATCCCAAGAGTCCATCATATTTATCCAGTTCTTACCCCATATACCATATACCCCAAGCCCTGACATATAAGCCTCCCATTTTGTCTGTGGAGCTGTCATACCCGATCTTTGATAGATTAAATCTTTATCCTGATCCGTAATCTGTTTGTAAGTCCAGTTAATCATAGATGTACCCGCTTCATCAAATAAAGGAATACCTGTAACAAAATAGTCTTTAATTAAGTTTGCACTACCTCTAATAAAAAAGTCTTCCATTGTATAATACTTAGCAAACTTTTCAATATCATCATCGTCCATTCCTCCAAAAGCTAGTAATTGTCTTACTCCTGCCATCACTAATTGACCAACAGCTAATTTAAGTGCGGTGAATGTAACAATCTCTACCCCAACAGCACCAATATCTTGAAGTGCCTCTCCTGCTAATTCCATATTACCGGCAGCAAGTTGTTTTCTTAATTGCCTAACATCAGACATTAATCTTGCTCTTAGATTAAATATAAATGTAGAGAATGGGAATAAAATATTCTTAATAACATCTTTTAAGTTTCTTTCTTTTATAAGTAATCTTGATAGAGAAGAGAATGAGTTTGTACTTTGCGTTTTCTCAATTAACTGATCCGCATAAGTACTTGCATCTTTAGAAGGTTTTTCTGCTTCTGCATCCCAATTAAAATCAGCTTCTTTTATACCATCATACTTAATTCTGTACTTCATGTAATATGCAGCCCACATTTTTTTAGCAGCAGCAGCATCACCTTTCTGTATAGAACTCATAAACTTATCAGTTAAATAATCGGCTGCTTTCTGAGTAAGTTTATATGTTTCTTTTAACCATCTATGATATTTATTCCGTGTATTAAGTAAGGCTTTCTCGTCTGTATAAAAATTAGTAGTAAAACCTGCATTAGTTTTAATACGCTCCTGAAGATTGGAATATTTAAACATAGAATCAGGCAACTTGCTTGGAGCTTTCCATGCGTACTTACCTGCTTTTGCCATACCTCCAAACCATACAGGATAGAACTGATAGAATCTTCCAAATAACGGAGATGATAGTGCCATACGAGTACCCGACCTAGCTATGTCATTTAAAAAATTGAGCGTTTCAAGAGCAACAGATAATTCGTCCGATGGAAATAAATTTAACTGTGCTTGTACTTGCTTTAATGCCTCTGCTTCTAAACGATCAGCATTAGCAAAATTAAGCATACTTCTAAACTCATTATTGTTTAAAACTTTTGCTAAGTATTGACGTGCCTTTAGTGTTTCAATTTGATAATTAGCCTCACGAAACTTACGTATCATATCATAATGAAAGTCGGTAGAAAGGGCTTTACCCTTTAATGTACGAACTCTTTTACGACTTATTGTTGTTCCAGAAGGAGCCTTATTAATAGTATTGCCTATAAATTGATTGTTACGTATCTGTTGTGAAATATCTTCTACAACATCCTTTTTATTAGGGTCATACCTGTTTGTAACAACCATCGGAAGATAATCATTAACTTCTTCAGGTATCTCTCCTCCATACATTTCTGAAATAGTAAAGAGGGCATCTTTTAGTTTTGCAAATTCTTCTCTAAAGAAATTAATAATATCTTTTTCATCTTGATTTAATTTATTAAAAACTTCTTGTGCGTTTTTTGCATCTTTTACTAAGTTCTCATAAACCTCTAACTCCGTAAAATCAGATTTAGGGAATTTCTTTTTTAAATCTTTTGACGTATAAATACCATCAGCTATTTTCTCATTAATGCTTTCTGATTCCTTCTTACCAATCTTACGGTTATCGTGTAATTTCTTTATCTCGTCTTGTGCTTTAGCGATAGCACTTTGTCTAACTACCTCTTTATTGCGATCAAACTCCTGCTGTATATCTGCATCTGTACCACCATAATTTTGCGATACATCACTATACATAGCTTGTTTTACCTGAGATTCATAGTTAGAATTTCTTTTATTAACCTTAGACTCATACTGATTCATGAAATTATCAATAACAGCAATCATCTTAGCATGACCACTCATCAACTCCTGCAATCCTGTAATACGTCTAATAATAGCAGCTTGTTTCTCCCCTAAAGCGATCTTATCAATAACAGAAGCGGTAGAAGCTATTTTAAGTGAGGCAGCTTTAAATAAGAAATTAGTAATAGAATCAACATCTTTGTTTATGTAAAATTCCAAGTCATCTACACCAAGTTCTTCAAGTAAATCAGATAATTCATTTATAGCATCTTGAGTTTGCTTTATGATTACTACATTACCTGCATCAGAAAATGATTCATTTATTATTAAGTTTGTAAGAACACGTCTAACTAAAGATAACTCTTCAAAAGATAGCTTATCGTAATTAATACCAGTCAAAGCAGTCAAAGCCTCTTTTTGCATTTCATTAGCATCTTCAAAGTCTTTATCGTCTATTTTTTCCTGCAATACTCCTAGCTCTAATTCTACCTGCTTCTGAAGATCATTTCTTTTCTTTTCTTTTTGTTTTGCTAATTCACTTTTCTTCTTTTCATCCGAAGCCTCTTCGCTATCTATCTCTTCAATAGTTTCAAGTATTTCATTCATTTCAGCTAAAGACATCTTATCATTAAATACAGGATTACCATCTTTATCTTTCCAATCTCCGTACTCTTTTAATATTCTTTGCCTTTCTCTATCCTCAAAACTTTTTAATTCTCTCTCTACATATTTATCAACTTCTTCGTTTGTTATTGTCCTATCTCCTTTTATTCCACTCAACAAAGCATCTGCAATCTCATTATACTCATCAATATCCGTTACATTATTAGGACTTAATAAAGAAAAGTTTTTAAGAGTGATTCTATCACTAGCTAATGTTTTAGGATTTTTTGATTTCTTTTTTATATTTTTTCTTTTGTTATTAGCTGTCTTTCTTCCACTCTTCTTAGCCACACCAAAAGGTTTATTAAATTGATATTCGATTTCATCTTCTACTAATCTTCTATCGTTTTCGCTTAAACCTAAATACCAATCTGTATTTTTAATATGATCTATTCCTGCTTGTACCACA